>CBFHAF010000168.1:0-8214 GCA_965653435.1 uncultured Chitinophaga sp. | reverse complement strand
TGGAATGGAGCGGGAGACCGGGGAGACCAGGCTATGATAGCTTATGGTGCTTCTCTTTTTGCCTTGTATTCGGCGGATACGGTAAACGCGGAACGCCTTTGGCCATTGATCTCCTGGTGCAACGAATACCTGCGCCGCCATAAAACGATAGAGGGAGTGATCACATCCGATTCTGATGAGCTGGAAGGGAGGTTTAAAGCCGGTAAGATCAATCTTTCCACCAATGTGCTGGCATACGGGGCATTTGTATATGCCTCCAGGCTGGCAAACGCCCTTGGATTGCAGGGAGAGGGAAACAGGCTGCAACAGGAAGCCCGGCAATTAAGAAAGGATATTGAAGCCTATTTCGGCGCTACCGTGGAAGGATATAGAACGTACCGGTATTATGAAGGCAATGATACACTGCGCTCCTGGATCTGCATCCCGCTTGTAATGGATATTTTTGACCGCAAAGAAGGAACTATCAACGCATTGCTTTCACCAAGGCTCTGGACAAAGAACGGAGTTCTCACCGAAGCCGGTTCTGCTACTTTCTGGGACAGGTCTACCCTGTATGCATTCCGCGGTATGCTGCGTGCCGGGGCTGTAGACACCACGCTTTCCTATCTCAAATATTATTCTTCCCGGCGCCTGCTGGGCGACCACGTGCCCTATGCCATTGAGGCATGGCCGGAGGGAGACCAACGGCATCTCTCCGCGGAAAGCGGCCTGTATTGCAGGGTTATAACAGAAGGCTTGTTTGGCTTTGATCCCCTGGGATTTTCTGAATTTGCCATCTGCCCGCGTTTGCCAAAAGAATGGAGCAGCATGAAGCTGCGGAATATCATGGCATTCAACCGAAAATTTGATGTGGAGGTGAGCCGGCGCAGGATCAATATCATATCCGGAGGTAGAATGATAAAGAGCATCAGCTGGGATGGAAGTAGCCCGGTTAAGTTGAGTTTTTGAGCTAACTTACTGTTGTATGAATGCAACGATATTCCTGACCTTCCTGCTGATAACGGTTTCGATCGGCGTTATTTCCTGGTATAAAACAAGGCGGGAAAGGGTTAATACCATCGCCGGATTTTTCCTGGCCAACCGCAGCCTTGGATTCATCACGGTAGGAAGCAGCCTGCTGTTCGCCAACATTAATACAGTGCTTTTCGTGGGGGAGAACGAGCTGGTTTATACCAATAATATGAGCGTCATAGCCTGGGGTATGACGTCCGTTGTGGCGATGCTGATTGTTTCGGAATTCATTATGCCCATTTACCTGCGCACAGGCATTGCCACCACACCGGACTATCTTGAAAAAAGATACGACAGCAGCACCAAGAAAATAGTTTCCCTCATCTTTCTTGTTAATTATATTGTCAACTTGCTGCCTTCTGTGTTATATGGCGGCGCCGTTGCATTCAACGGACTTTTCCATTTTTCTGATCACTACGGCATTGATTACTGGACCAGCATCTGGGCGCTGGTTTGGATCATGGGTAGCATCGGCGGGTTGTACTGCATCCTCGGCGGTTTGAAAGCTATCGCTGTTTCTGATGTGCTGTTAGGCGCTGCTATGTTCACAGGCGGTATATTGTTACCCTGGTTTGGACTGCGTTACCTGGGGAATGGTGAAATATCGAAAGGCCTGGCGGTTATCTTGTCTTCCAAAACAGAACATTTGAAAGTGATCGGCTCTTCGGGTGATGCCGTTCCCTTCTCTACTATATTTACCGGTATGTTGCTGGTGAACCTGTATTACTGGGGTACCGAGCAATATACCGTGCAACAGGTGCTGGGTTCCCGGAACCTGGCCGTTTGCCAGAAAGGCATTGCGCTGGCGGCTTTTGGGAAGATACTTTCCCCGCTGCTCATCAATATCCCCGGATTGATTGCCGTGCATATGTATAGTGGCATGCAGAACACTGCGGAAGTGTTTCCAAGGATGGTGAGTGATGTTTCCCCGTCGCTCTTTGTGGGTTATATGGCAGCCATTTTGTTTGGCGCCACTTTTACCACATTCAACGCGGGGCTCAACAGCGCAAGTACGCTTTTTATCCTAAATGTGTACAAGGCTGGCCGGAAAAATGAAAAGCAATTGCTGCGCATTGCGAAACGGTTCGAGATCGCTGTCTGTTTGCTGGCTATGTTCATTGCGCCCTTCATCATTTTTGCGAAGGGTGGTTTCTATAATTACCTGCAAATGGTGGGCGGGTTCTTCAGTGTACCTGTTTTCACCATTATCCTGATCGGTTTTCTTACCAGGAAAGTTCCGCCCGTTGCTGCTAAAGCGGCAATGGTCTTTTTTATCAGTGCGTACGGCATCACTCAGCTGGTATTTGATACCGGTTTGCATTTCCTGCATGTGCTGGCGATATTGTTCATTGTTACCTGCGTGCTGATGCTGGCCATGGGAAGGATATTTCCCATGAAAGTGCCCTATGTGCGGGAAATGAGCAATGTGGTGAATGTGGAGCCCTGGAAGGAGCGGCATATTTACTCGGTATTACTGGTGCTGGCGGTTATAGCAGTGTACGTGGTATTTACCATTGCGAGCATGTAGACGCCTTCAGGCAACTGCCTGGAAATAACCGTACGGCGTTTGTAAAGGTGCTGCAAGTGGGAAAGTCAAAATATTCCAAGAGGGAATTTCCGTTTTTAACAGGGAGAAGTTGAATATTCAATACGACCGGCGGGCAGGCTGGACACAATTGCAGAAAACCCCGATCCTTCGTATATTTAGCCGTATGAAATGGCTGATGATCTTATTTTCCCTGTATGTGCTGACCTTATCGGCCGTGCCCTGCTGTGGGGATGATTTCTGCTGCGAAGACGAAATCACCCTGCAATACGGAAATACAGGCGATGAAGATCATGATCATAGCCGGCCGGAGCCGCCCTGCAGCCCTTTTTTCTCCTGCGGTACGTGCCATGGCGCAATAGTTCCGCAGTTTGCGCTGGCGTTAACCCCGCAGCCGGTGATCAGCCGCGAACGCAGTTTCCGGTACATTGAATATTCCCCCACGGGGTTCGCCGCCGCCATCTGGCAGCCTCCCCAGGCAGCCTGATCATGCGGTTCACCCGCTTTACAGGCAGGTTTTTTCTAATCGTTTTTAAGGCACTCACAAAAAATAAAATGGGTAAGATAATCAGCACCCTGCTTATGCTATGCATATTGCAGACGGGCATGGCACAGCATATACTGAACGCAACAGTCAGAGATGCAGATAATAAGCAACCCCTGGCCGGTGCTACGGCCATACTGGCGGGCACGGATAAAGGCGCAACGGCAGACGGGAACGGCCTGGTCACCATTACAGGCATACCTTCAGGCCGGCAGGTTGTGATCTTCCGGTTTGTCGGCTACGCGGAAAGGGCTGATACGCTTACTTTCCCGCTGCCCGGCGATACCCTCGCTGTTCTGCTGGAACAGGAAGGCGAAGAGATAGAAGAAGTGGTCATTTCTTCGACCCGCAGCAACCGCAGCATCAGCGATATTCCCACGCGCGTGGAATTTATCGCCGGCGAAGAGCTGGAGGAAAAAGGAAATATGAAACCCGGCGATATCCGTATGATGCTTAATGAAAGCACCGGCATACAGACGCAGCAGGTATCCGCGACTTCGGCGAATTCCAGCATAAGGATCCAGGGCCTCGACGGCCGGTATACACAGATACTCAAAGATGGATTCCCTTTATACGCGGGCTTTTCCGGGGGGCTGGGGCTGTTGCAGACCCCGCCTTTGGACCTGAAGCAGGTGGAAGTGATCAAAGGCTCGGCATCCACCCTGTATGGCGGCGGAGCTATCGCCGGGCTGGTGAACCTTATTTCGAGGGAGCCCGGGGAAGAAAGGGACCTTCGTTTCCTGGCAAACGGCACATCAGCCGGCGGGCTGGACCTGAGCGGGTTCTATGGGCAGCGTTTCCGGAAGGCGGGACTGACCGTTTTTGCCTCCCGCAACAGCAACCGCGCCTACGACCCGTCCAACACCGGTTTCACCGCGATCCCGGAATTTGAGCGGTATGTGGTCAACCCGAAATTGTTCCTTTATTTCACCAGCCGTACTAAGATGAACTTCGGCGTGAATTATATCACGGAAAACCGTACAGGCGGCGATATAGAATATATCAAAGGCCGCGGGGACAATACGCACAGCTATTTTGAGAAGAACAAGACCGGGCGTTTTTCCACGCAGCTGTCCTTCGACCACCAGCTGAGCGAAGGGAGCAGCCTTGCCGTGAAGAACTCCGTCAATGTTTTCGGCCGTAAAATATCCATACCAGGTTATGTTTTTGACGGCAAACAGTTGTCGTCCTATACAGAGGCCTCCTACAGCCGCCTGCGGGAGAATATCGACTGGGTAATGGGATTGAACGTTTATACGGACAATTTCAAAGAGAAACAAACCGGTACCATTCCCAAACGTGATTATGACCAGAACACCGTCGGGGCTTTTGTTCAGAATACCTGGAAGGCCGGCAGCCGGCTGCAGCTGGAAACCGGGCTGCGTGGCGATTATGTAAACGAATATGGTTTTGTGCTGCTGCCGCGGGTTTCAGCCCTTGTTTAAATTTTCGCCCAAGGTGTCGTCGCGGCTCGGCGGTGGATTGGGATATAAAACGCCAACCATCTTCACCGAAGAAACAGAGCGGATACAATATAGATCCGTATTGCCGGTGGACGCGGACGGAAACAAGCTGGAAAGATCATACGGCGTAAACCTCGATGTGAACTACCGGACCGGTTTGTTTGAGGATAAGCTCAGCTTCAGCGTCAACCAGCTGTTCTTTTACACCCGCATCACAGACCCGCTGCTGCTGAATGGCGCAGCAGGGAACCTTTACCGGCTGGAAAATGTGAACGGGCACATCAGCACTAAAGGCTGGGAAACGAATGTAAAGCTCGGCTACGGTGATTTTAAGCTGTTTGTAGGATATACCTTTACCGATGCGCAGCTGGATGAGAACGGCATGAAGCGGGAAAATCCGCTCACGGCCAGGCACCGGTTGAATAATGTGCTGATGTATGAGCTCGAAGAGAAATGGAAGATCGGGCTGGAAGCATATTATTACAGCCGGCAGGAGCTGAGCGACGGCACTACCGGCCAATCCTACTTGATATGCGGCTTCATGGCGGAAAAGATATGGGAGCGTTTTTCCCTTTTCGTGAACTTCGAGAATTTCCTGGACGCACGCCAGACGCGGTTCGATACCATTTATACAGGTACGGTCACGAATCCCGTGTTCCGGGATATTTATGCGCCGCTGGACGGGTTTGTCGTGAATGGCGGGTTGAAGCTCAGGTTGTAGAAGATCCGATGTTTTGCGAAAGGGTTGTTATACTGGTTATAACAACCCTTTTATTTTGACGGCATGGTTTCATACTGCGTAAGCTGGCACAAATTGTGGGGAAGGATTGTGCACCCTAAAACCATAGCGATGACAACAAATCAACTACCGTGGTGGCAAACAGGAATTATCTACCAGATATACCCGCGGTCGTACCAGGATAGCAATGGCGATGGCATCGGCGATCTCAAGGGCATCCTGCATCGGCTGGACCATCTTCAATGGCTGGGAATAGACGCTATCTGGCTTTCTCCCGTCTTCCCTTCTCCCATGGCGGATTTTGGTTACGACGTCAGCGATTACATCAATATACATCCCCTCTTCGGCAACCTGGAAGATTTTGAAGAACTGCTGTACGCGGTGCATGCGCGGGGCATGAAACTGCTGCTGGACCTTGTGCCCAACCATACTTCCAACCTGCATTCCTGGTTCCTGGAATCGCGTTCAGGCAGGGACAACCCCAAACGCGACTGGTACATCTGGCAGGATGCCGGGCCGGACAGGCAGCCGCCCAATAACTGGCTGAGCGTGTTTGGCGGCAGCGCCTGGGAGTGGGATGAACAAACGCAGCAATACTACTACCACGCATTCCTTAAAGAACAGCCGGACCTTAACTGGCGGAACCCGGAGGTGCAGGAAGCCATGTTCAATGTTATGCGGTTCTGGCTGAACAAAGGTGTGGACGGGTTCAGGGTGGATGTGCTCTGGTTCATCTTTAAGGACGAGCAATTAAGGGACAATCCGCCCAACCCTGATTATGCGCAGCATATGCCTACCTACGACCAGCTGTTGCCCGTGTATTCCACAGACCAGCCGGAAGTGCAGGAAATTACCCGCAGGATGCGCAGGGTGCTGGAAGAATACTCGGGAGACCGCGTGCTGATCGCGGAAGTGTATCTCCCTATCAAAGAGCTGATGGTGTATTACGGGACAGACAATAATGGGGCTCACCTGCCTTTTAATTTCCTGCTGCTCTCGCTGCCCTGGGACGCATTGCAGATCGCAGCCACTATCGATCATTACGAAGGGGCGCTGCCTTCGCAAAGCTGGCCCAACTGGGTGCTCAGCAATCACGACCGGCCGCGTATAGCCAGCCGCGTAGGCGTGCAGCAAGCCGGGGTAGCCGCCATGCTGCTGCTTACACTCCGCGGCACGCCTACCATTTATTACGGCGATGAGATCGGCATGCACGACGTAGCCATTCCTTTCGGAGAGATACAGGATCCGCAGGGGCTCAACATGCCGGATAAGAACCTGAGCCGCGATCCCGCGCGTACGCCTATGCAATGGGACGGGAGCGATAACGCAGGTTTCAGCGCAAGCCGGCCATGGCTGAGGGTGGATGCCGGCTATTCCCGGCGGAATGTTCAGTTGCAGAAAGAATATCCCTGGTCTATGCTCAACCTTTACCGGCGCCTGATAGCCCTGCGGAAGCAGGAGCCCGCGCTGCATGAAGGCCATTACAGATCCGTATATGCGGATAACCAGCTGCTGGCGTTTACCAGGTACCGGGAAGGTTCTTCTTCCTTCCTGGTAGTGCTGAACCTGACGCACCGGCCGGCATATTTCAGGCCGGAGAATTTCACATTCAGCGGAACGGTGGAAGTTTCCGCATCGCGGGATGGGGAAGGCAGCAAAGTGTCAGGCGTTATCAGTCTTAACGGTGATGAAGGGTTGCTGATCCGGCTGGATGAACCGCAGGCCGGGTAATAAAAGCTGATTCGCTCCGCTTCAAAAAATTAATCCACACATAACATTCAACTCTAACTTTTGCTGCTATGTTTGCCGAGGAAAAAGTGGTTTTCTCATATGATGCAAACTTTACAGGAGCTGTCTGACAATATGTTGCTGGAAGAATGCAGGCGGAACAATGCAAAGGCCTACGACGTTTTGTTCGATCGTTATTCGGCCCGTCTTTATCACTATGCACTTCAATACATCCGGGAAGAGACCGTGGCGGAGGAAACCATGATGGACCTCATGGTATGGATATGGGAAAAGCGCCATCAGCTTGATCCTGACATCCGCCTGGCTCCTTATTTGTTCCGGGCGATGAAAAATGCCGTGATCAAAGTGATCACGAGAAAATCCCATGCCACCCTCCCGCTCGATGAAAAGTTTGAAAATATTTCATCTTCAGGGCCTTACGAGGCGGATTACCTTCTCCGCTGCAACGAGCTCCGCGAAGCCTATGAAGAGAAGCTGGCGGAGCTCAGCCGCCAGCGCCAGCGCGTGTTCAGCCTGAGCCGGCATGAAAACATGAGCCACGCTGAGATCGCGAAAGAGACCAACCTTTCCGTATTTACCGTCAAAAACCATATCAAGGCTTCTCTCTCTCATTTCCGCCTCCATCTGAAGGACCATGTGGATACCATTGTTATTCTCATCGCATGGCTGCTGCATTCCTAAATGAACAAATTGTTAACGGTTAGCTCTTCTCACTTCTTTCCGGCCTGTATATTATAAGCGGCCGCCGTTTGGCGATGCGCTGGTATACTCATGGCAAATTCAGTTAACAAAGCACTTATTCTCCGGTTCCTCGACAAACAATGCACGCCGGATGAGGCCGCACTGGTGGAACAATGGCTCCGGCTGCCGGGCAGCGATGCCGTATTGGACGAAATTCTGAGCGAACGCCTGCAGGAAGATATGCAGGCGGCAGAGCCGGCTACGGTATCTCCGGAAAAGGCGATGGAATGGAAGGCAGGCCTGCACCAAAGGATCGGGGAAACATCAGCACCTGTCCGGAAGCTGCAGCTGCGCGCCATCTTCAGGCATGCTGCCGTTTGGGCGGCGGTATTATTCGGTGTTGGTTATTATTCCGTCTAACAGGCCGGCCGCCAGCGCACTGCCAAACCCCCAACGGCATTGCTGCAAAAAAAGTATCCCA
>CBFHAF010000167.1:0-8223 GCA_965653435.1 uncultured Chitinophaga sp. | reverse complement strand
CCGCCCGACTAACGCCGGAACCAAATCAGTATCTTTACATAACCCCAACAGCTTGATTTTCAGAACGGTTAAAAAAAGAGATAAATACCTGGAAAAAATTTGTCAGGTTTCGGCTTTTCGATTGTTATATAGGAGCATGACATATTAAACATTAACAATCCGTCGATTTTAGCATGAGAAAACCATCAGGCATGATTGCCTCCCCCCAAACCGCCGCCAATGGCGCCGGTAACCGTATCGCATCATTGGAAACCGAGCGCCGCATTCTCCTGGAGCTGGGCAACGAGCTCACAAAAGTGCGGGAGAAGAACGACCTGATCACCATCTTTTCTTCCAAGATCAGGGAGATGTACCCTTTTTCGCACGCCATCGTGACGCTCATCAACGAGGATGCACAGAGCTACACTCCTTTCCTGCTCGACCCGGCCTCTTCGCCTATCCAAAGCCATGAGCTGTACCCTTCGCTCGTGGCCGGCCGTTTCCCGCTGCATGAGCCCTTCATTCAAAAAGTGCTGGCAGAGGGTGAGCCCACCGCTTTCCGGATGGAAGACGTAATGGACCTGCCCGGCAGCCCGAGCTTCCTGAAAGTCAACTACCAGGCCGGCATCCGCGTGATCCTGATGACGCCGTTGAAAGACAAGGACGAGGTCATCGGTTTCCTGCATACCTATACAAAAGATGTGAACGGCTTTTCGGAAGAGTTCATACGCATCATCACCGGCATAGCCCCGCAGATATCCAGCGCAGTGGCCAATATCCGGAAGAATGAAGCGATCAGCCACGCCGAATCCGTGAACGCTGTGCTGCTGTCGCTGAGCTACGACATGGCAAAAGTGAGGGACAGGGAAGGCTTGCTGAAAGTGATCAGCTCCGGCCTGAAAGAGATCATCCCCTTCTCCAGCGCCATGATCACGGTGATGGATGAAAAAGAGGAATACTATAAAGCCTACCTGATCGATACCGAATCGCGGCTGAACGAGCTGACGGATTCCGGCAACGTGTTTTCTATGGCCAGCCCGGCGGACGACGGCATATATGATGTTGCATCGTTGTATTACAAGCCGCTGGTGTTTAACATGCAGACCTTCGGCCTGGAAAATGCGCCGCTTTGGTTCAGGCTGCATTATGAAGCCGGCGCGCGGGAAATGATCGTGAAGATACTGGGCGGCAACGGCTCGTCGAAGTACGCGCTGATGCTGTTCTCCACCCAAACAGGGACATTCGGAACGGAGGCAGTCAATATCGTGAACCGCATTTCCAGCCAGCTGTTCACCGCCGTGAGCAACATTGCGGCCAACGAAGAGATACTGGAAAGGGAAAAAGAAAAATCCTTCCTGCTCGACTTCAGCAGCGACATTGCCGCCGTAAGAAGCAAGGCAGACCTCGCGGAAGCAGTGAGCAAAAGCCTGAAAAAACTGAACTCGCTCGACGGCTACGTTATCCGCAGGATCAATGAAGACCAGGTGACCTCCACCACTTATATTTACGACAACAGCATCGTAAGCGAAGACGATGAGCTGGTGCAGGAAATGATCACCGCCCGGCTGCCTGTCAACGACGGGTTGCAGAACAGGGTGCTGGGCAGCGAGATCCCGTTGTTTTTCAGCGTGAACGCGGAAATCGCCAAAGGCAATACCGCTCCCTACCTGCAGCTCTGGAAAAGGATCGGGTTCACCACCGTTGTGGGCACTCCCCTGCGAACCGGCGATGTAAACCTGGGCATTTTATGGCTGAACATCGATGAGATCAACATGCCGCTGCTGCAGGGCATCTGCGCGCAGATATCCGTCGCGATGCACAACATCATGGCTAACGAAGAAATATTGCGCCGCGAAAGAGAGCAGGCCTTCCTTCTCGAATTCAGCCACGACATTGCCGCCCTGCGGTCCAAAGACGACCTGCAACGCGCCATTTTCAACGTATTGCAGAACGTGCTGAATATAAAGCTGGTCATGCTCCGCACCATAGACGACGATGGCGTTACGCTCAGCCCCTACATGTTCGACGAAAGCGTCTGGGGGGAAGAGAAAGAACTGTTCAGGGCGCTTGCCGCCAGGAAAATTGACATTCACGAAGAGCTGTCCCGGCGGGTGCTCGGGAACGACGGTCCTGTAATTTTTAACATCGAGGAAGAAGTGAAGCGCGGCAGCGAGAGCCCGGTGATCCAGTTCTGGAAAAACGTAGGGATGAAAAAGGCTTTCGGGGCGCCGCTCCGCGTGGGGACGACCGATATCGGAACGCTCTGGCTGCTCACGAACGAGATCAACCTTACCACCACGATCCTGAAAGGCATCTGCGCCCAGATCTCCATTGCCATTTCGAACATCCGCGCCAATGAACAGATACTGGCCTACAAGCAGAAACTGGAAAATGAAAACGATTACCTGAGAGAGCAGATCAAAACCATCTATAACTTTTCGGAGATCGTAGGCAGCGGCCCGCAAATGCAGAAAGTGTACCGCCTCATCACGCATGTGGCCGAATCGGCCTCCACCGTGCTGCTGCTGGGCGAAACCGGCACGGGCAAGGAGCTGATCGCGCGGGCCATACACAACGCTTCTCCCCGTAAAAACAAGCTGATGGTGAAAGTGAACTGCGCCGCTTTGCCTACCCACCTCATCGAAAGCGAATTGTTCGGCCACGAAAAAGGCGCCTTCACCGGCGCGATAGACAGGCGCATCGGGAAGTTCGAGCTGGCCAACAACAGCACCCTTTTCCTGGACGAGATCGGCGAAATGCCGCCGGAGCTGCAGGTGAAATTGTTACGCGTATTGCAGGAAAGGGAACTGGAACGCATCGGCGGAAAAAATACCATCAAGGTGGACGTGCGCATCATTGCCGCCACCAACCGCAACCTGGAAGCAGAAGTAAAGGCGGGCCGGTTCAGGTCGGACCTCTATTACCGGCTGAACGTGTTCCCTATCCATCTGCCGCCATTAAGGGAGCGCCTGGAGGATATCGAGCCGCTTGCCAATTCCTTTATCGCCAAATTCAGCAAGAACATCGGTAAAAAAATGACCGGCATGTCCGCCAAAGTGCTGAAGCAATTAAAGAGCTACGACTGGCCGGGCAATGTGCGGGAACTGGAGCACCTGATCGAAAGGGGCATCCTTCTCAGCGAAGGCGATGTTCTCAGGGAAATTCACCTGCCGGGGCGGCAGGAGGACGAGGAGAGCAATGGCCATCCCGCTTCCGCGCGAACGTTGGAGCAGATCGAGCGGACCTATATCATTGACGTACTGAAACGGTGCGGCGGGAAGATCTCCGGCGCCGGGGGAGCCGCGGAGATACTGGAGCTCCCGGGCACTACGCTTCATTCCAAGATGAGAAAACTAAAGATCAGCAAAGCGGATTATTTTATGAAATGATGATCCGCGTGTTTATACAGGAAAGGCCGCCCGCTCAACCGGGACGGCCTTTTTTATTTCGGCGCCGTTCAATAAACCGCTGTATTTCGTGAAACCGGGCGCAATTCTCTTTATACCGTGAAAGAAAAACCTGCGGGAATAACCCAAAACATTGATTCGCAGCCCGTTGCTGCAATGGCACCCTGCTTGCAAAGTAATACGCGAACAACCCTGAGCGGTTAAGAAAAAACTTTTCCAACATCGTTAAATATTCAGAACATGAAAATCGTAGTAATCGGCGGGAGCGGCCTTATCGGCTCCAAAACAGTAGCGAGGCTGCAGAAGCTCGGGCATGAAGTGGTCGCGGCTTCACCGGCATCAGGCGTGAACACTATTACCGGCGAGGGCCTGGACGAAGCGCTCGCGGGCACGGATGTGGTGATAGACGTGGCTAATTCCCCTTCTTTCGAAGACAAAGCCGTGATGGAATTTTTCCAGACCTCCGGCCGCAACCTGCTGGCCGCGGAAGCAAAGGCAGGCGTTAAGCACCATATCGCGTTGTCTGTAGTAGGCACAGAAAGGCTGCAGGCAAGCGGTTATTTCCGGGCGAAACAAGCACAGGAAGACCTGATCAAAGCCTCCGGCATTCCTTACTCCATTATCCATTCCACGCAGTTCTTCGAGTTCCTGGGCGGTATTGCAGCGTCAGCGGCCAAAGACCAGGCCATTCATTTATCCCCGGCGCCGGTACAGCCCATTGCGTCCTACGATGTGGCGGCGGCCGTGGCTGATGTTGCGCTAGGAACGCCCATTAACGGCACTGTAGAAATTGCGGGGCCTGATAAAGTAAGCCTCTCTTCCCTCGTAGCGCGTTACCTGAGTGAAATGAACGACCCGCGCACCGTGATCTCCGATGTGAACGCCCTGTATTTCGGCGCGCCGCTCAACGAGCAGTCGCTGGTTCCGGGCGCTAACCCGCGCATCGGCAAGATCAATTTCGAATCATGGTTTGCCGGCCAGCCCGTAAAAGCATAAGGGATTTCCAGCACTTCCGGGGCTTGCCCGGTTCCGTTTGTAACGAAGATGACGGGTGTCAGCTCGCTGTGGCTGTTGTAACTGGCATGCGCTTTCCACCCGTTCGCGCATGGTGCCCGCCAAACGCCGGCGCGGCTTCCCGCCGCGACATCCGGTCAACAACGCAGCGACACACCGGCGCCCGGCAAGCCCGGAAGTCTCATCAAACATTAGCCCATCAAACTCTCACAGATAATAATTTCTAAAAACAACAACATGCAGGAATTCCTTTTAGTGATCCACAGGGATCTGACCAGCGCGAACCCGACGCCCACACCCGAACAGATGAAAGAAGCCCTTAAGCCTTACCAGGAATGGATAGCGGGCATTGCCGCGCAAGACAGGCTGGTAGCGCCTCCCAAGCGCTGGGATGCAGACGGCAGGGTGATAAAACATGAGAAAAACAAAGACCATGTGTACAGCGGCCCTTATGCCGAAGGCAAAGAATCCATCGGCGGCCTCTTCCTGATCAGGGCAAAGGATTACGACGATGCGGTGGAAGTGGCGAAAGGCTGCCCCATCATCCGGTACGGAGCCATCGTTGAAGTGCGCATGGCGGTACCCGTGGCATAATTACGGTACTGAACAGCAAAGCTGACCGGGAGTATATAACTCCTGGTCAGCTTTTTTATTTTTGCATGGTATTTTACCTTCCTGGTGGATGCTGCCTTGGTCGGAGGATGGACGGAGGAGAGACGGAGGAGAGACGGAGGATAACCGGAACAGAGGGTAGGTTAAAATAGTATAAGGCCCGCCCTTTTTTCACTCCTTTCCCCTTCCTCTACAAAAGGCTCTTTATATAAAATACGACCGGCATCGATGCAAAGGCCAGGGGGATGATCACCGCGAAAAGCCATATGCCGGTGAACTTAATAACAGGCGTGTACTTCCGGCTCGCCAGCCCCGCCGTCTGGAAAGCGCTTTGAAAGCCATGGTACAGGTGATACGCCACCGCCACCATGGCCACCAGGTAAAGCACTACATACCAAAGCAAACTGAAGCTGTGCGATACGATCGCATACAGGTCCTTTACCCGCACGACCTCCGTGTTCCCCTCCATTGTAACGGCATACTCAAAAGCCGGTGACTCCGGAACATATACCGCGGACGTCAGTTCCCCGGTTAAAAGGTCCTTCCGGTATTCGCGGTAGGTTCCTTCGGTGAACTTATACCGGCCCCAGAAATTGGTCATATGGATCACCAGGAACAGGAAAATAATGCTGCCCAGCAATCCCATGTTCAGCGACGCCCAGCTGGAGCGGCCTTTCGGCTGAACAGCGTATTTCACCGGCCGCGCCCGCCGGTTCTTTACCGTTAGCACAAGCGCGTAGACGGCATGCACCAGGATGGAAATGTACAGCACATACCCGATGATCTCCACCGGCAGGAAATTCGTCATGAAATGCGCGTAAATATTAAAGTTGTAACCCTCGTCGCCGGCGAACAATGTGAGATTGCCGCCCAGGTGCACGATCAGGAAAAGGCAAAGGAACAGGCCCGTCATAGAGATGATCAGCTTCCTGCCCAGCGAGGAACGGAAAAACTGTTTGAAACTAAGCATGATAAAAAGTTTTAAGAATACCCTGCCGGCCCGCAGGCGGCGGCGCCGGGTACGTGATCGTATCAATAAGGTTATGATGAAGGTCTTAATCGCCGAGCCTGCGCTTTAACTGCCCGATGTTCTTTTCCATTAAGGCGGCATCAGCCGGGGTATTGGCATGCTTCAACGCCGTTTCATAATGCTGCAACGCTTTCCGGTCGTCTACGCCTGTATAAAGATTGCCCAGCAGCGAATAATAAAAGTGATTGTCCGTCAGCCCCAGCTTCTCCGCTTCCACGATAGCTTCCCGTTTGCCTTTTACTTTGGCGAGGGCGAAAGTCCGGTTCAGGGCGGCGATCGGCGAATATTCCAGGATCAGCAGCTGGTCGTAGAGGTCCAGGATATTGTTCCATTTTTCGCTGGAATCTTTTTTATGCGTATGCCAGTAGGCAATTGCGGCTTCCAGGTGATACCTCGTCAATACCGGGCCGGCGGCCTGGATGAGGTAATACTGGCCCCGTTCGATCAGCTCGGCGTTCCACAGCGTTTCATCCTGTTCCTGGTATAATACCTGCCCGCCGGAATCGTTTACCCGCGCATCGAAGCGTGAGGAATGAAAGCACATGAGGGCCATCAGCGCATTCACGGCAGGCTGGTTGGTATGCGGCTGCTCCGTGAGCAGGTAAGCAAGCCGCATGGCTTCCACGCACAGCTCTTTCCGCAATACGGTATTATGGGAAGTGGAGTAATAACCTTCTGAAAAAAGGAGGTACACTGTTTTCAGCACCGTTTCAAGCCGTTCGTTTATTTCCGGTATGGTAGGCTGCTGAATTTTTATATCCGCTTCCTTCAGCTTTTCCTTTGCCCGGCTCAGCCGTTTATAGATGACCGTTGTGGTAGTGAGGTACGCATCCGCTATTTCCTGGGCGCCGAATCCGCAGAGCAGGTTCAGCGCAAGTGCTACCTGCGATTCCGCGGGAATGGAAGGGTGGCATACCGCGAAGATCATCGCCAGCTGGCTGTCCGTAATATTCTGGGCGGAAAGGTCCACCTCTATTTCTTCACCCTCCGGGGTATTGCGCCGGAGGTCCGCCAGCAATTTCTGCTGAAAGAGCTGATCCCTTTTCAGCCAGTTCTTCGTTTTATTCTTGGCGACGGCATAAAGCCATGCCGCCGGGTTCTCCGGTACTCCCTTCGCGCTCCACGATTCGGTGGCTGCCAGGAAAGTATCACTCACGATATCTTCCGCCTGTTCTATATGCTCCATCCCGAAAAGCGAACTCAGCACCGAAACCATTTTCCGGTACTCTGTTCTGAATAAATGCGGTAGTAACCCGGTACTCTCCATACAACAAATAAAAATGCCTGTACAAAAGTAAGAAAGGCATTTTTATTTGTTGCCTGAAGCTGTTTACACCACGGCCATCCGTACTTCCACTGTTCCGCCCAGCTCAAAGATCGGCGCATCCTTCGCGATTTCCACGGCCTCGTCGTAACTGCCGGCCCTTATCACGATGAAACCGCCGATAGACTCCTTGATCTCCGCATAGGGACCGTCCGTAACGCTTTTGTCCTGCTTCAGCACCTTCCCGCCGGATTCCCAGGGCTGCAACGGCCTGGCAAGCAGGCCGCGGGCCCGGAGATCGTCAAACCATTCCCGCCACCGGTTCAAATGCGCCTGCAATTGCTCCGGCGACGGTTGAATCTCTTTCGTTTTGTAGTCTCTGCGGAATACCAACAGGAAATCATTCATATATCATGGTTTTTTTTGGTGCCTGAGCGGAGCATCAGCCAAACTGCCCTACCCTGTAGGTGCCTACGGCAGCCTGGTTGTGAAACGCTATGTTGAAGCGGTTCCAGGTGTTGATGGTTGAAACGACCAGCGTGAGGTCTACCAGTTCTTCGTCGGTGAACTGTGCTTTTACCCTCGCATAGGTTTCATCCGGTACATGACAGGCGGTAACTGCTTCGGCCCATGCCAGCGCAGCCCTTTCCCTGTCTGTAAAGAACGGTGTTTCACGCCAGGCGCTCACAGCATATAAACGCTGCTCGGTTTCGCCATGGGCGCGGGCGTCTTTCGAGTGCATATCCAGGCAATAAGCGCAGCCGTTGATCTGCGATACCCGGAAGTCCACCAGTTCCTGCAATTTCTCTTCGATCAGCGACTTCTTAAGATACGCGCCGGTGTGAAAGAGCGTCTTCAGGGCATTCAGCCCTTTTTCCTGAAAGTTAATTCTTTGTTCCATTTTATTTGGTTTGTTA
>CBFHAF010000166.1:0-8246 GCA_965653435.1 uncultured Chitinophaga sp. | reverse complement strand
GGTTGGCGATGATATGCGCCTTGATGGGATAACCTATCAGGGCAAGGTCTCCCACGATATCCAGCAGCTTGTGGCGGGCCGGTTCGTTGGGGAAATGCAGTTCTGCGTTGTTGAGTATGCCTTCACGCTGCTGCACGGCGATCTCTTCACGGTCGAAGGCCGTGGCCAGGCGCTTCAGTTCGTCTTCAGACACCGCCCTGTCTACCACCACGATGGCGTTATTGATGTCGCCGCCTTTGATGAGGTTGTTGGCCAGCAGGTATTCCAGCTCATGCAGGAATACGAACGTACGGCAGGGAGCGATCTCTTTTTTGAAGTCCCCGAGGCTCTTCAGGTTGGCGTGTTGCGTGCCCAGCACCTGGGAGTTGAAGTCGATCATGGCGGTGATGCGGTAGTCTACTGCCGGCAGCGCCACCATTTCCACTTTCTTTACTTCGTCGTAATAATTGATATTGGTGTCTATGGAATACCAGATCTTTTTGGCGTCCTGCTCCTGTATGCCCACTTCTTCGATCACTTCGATGAAGGGCATGGAACTGCCGTCCATAATGGGGATCTCAGGGCCGTTGAGCTCTATCAGCACATTGTCTACCCCTTTTCCCACGAGTGCGGCGAGGATATGCTCCACAGTGCTTACACGGGCGCCGTTGTGCTCGAGGGTCGTGCCGCGGGCGGTGTCCACTACATAGTCCACGTCAGCTTTTACGATGGGCTGGTCGGGAAGGTCTATGCGTTGGAACTTGATCCCGAAGCCCGGCATGGCCGGCTTGAGCG
Organism: uncultured Chitinophaga sp.; assembly: GCA_965653435.1. Lineage (GTDB taxonomy): Bacteria > Bacteroidota > Bacteroidia > Chitinophagales > Chitinophagaceae > Chitinophaga. Next base: position 7,472 of record CBFHAF010000166.1, on the reverse strand, counting down.
TCATATTCACATGAGCGCCTGTGTGCAAACCAACACCCGATATTGTCACAGGGCCTTGGAGGGTCTGTTGGTTCTGTTGCTGATTATCCATCATTATATCTTCGTATTCAATGCGTTAAACTCCTTTCCAAACGTGAAATAATCCCGCGGGAGGGCTTCCCTACACACCGGCTTTTTCAGCCAGCAGCTGTTTCACCATGTCTTCCAGCTCCTTTACCCGCTTTTCAAGGTCCGGCAAATTTCTAAAAATTGCCTGACTTTTCAGTGAACTTTTATAATCGTAAGCCGGGGAACCCGTCAGAGACGTGTTAGGAGTGGTGATTGATTTTGAAAGTCCGCTCTGGGCGTTGATCTTCGTGCCATCAGCTATCTGGATGTGGCCAACGATGCCCACCTGGTCGCCTATTACGCAGTTCTTCCCGATCTTGGTGCTGCCGGAAACCCCGGTTTGCGCCGCAATTACGGTACTTTCGCCGATCTCCACGTTATGGGCTATCTGGATCAGGTTGTCCAGCTTCACGCCGGAATGGATCACGGTGGAGCCTATGGTAGCCCTGTCTATCGTTGTATTGGCGCCGATCTCCACATCGTCGTGGATGATGACGTTGCCCACCTGGGGCACTTTTTTATAGGTGCCGTCCGCCTGCGGGGCAAACCCAAAGCCGTCCCCGCCGATCACGCAGCCGGCGTGGAGTATCACCCGGTTGCCTACCACGCAGTTGTCGTATACTTTCACGCCGGGGTACAGCACGGAGCCATTGCCGATCTTCACGTTATCACCGAGATATACGCCGGGGTAGATCTTTACATTGTCACCCAGCACCACGTTCTCGCCCAGGTAGGCGAAGGCGCCGATGAATATGTTCTGGCCCATTTTAACGGAAATATGGATATGGGAAGGTTCCTGGAAGCCCGTTTTGGCTCCCGCGCCCACCATTTGCTGGTATTTTTCCAGGAGAAGGGCAAAAGCGCTGTAGGCGTCCTTTACGCGGATCAGCGTAGGCTTAATAGCCCGCTCTATCTCAAGCGTATCGTTTACGATCAGGATAGAGGCCTGCGTGGTATAAATGAACTCCTCGTATTTGGGATTCGCGATGAAGCTCAGCATACCATCTCCTGCCTCCTCTATCTTGGCGATATTGTGCACCTTCACTTCCGGGTCTCCTTCCAGCTTCCCGTTCAGTATGGTAGCCAGCTGTAATGCGCTAAATTGCATAATTATAAATTGAAATGTTACCTTCCAGGCCGTCTCCGGATAATATGAATGTATTCCCTAACATGTTGCGTTCGTATAAAACGTTGTCAGCCTAGAATTTTGGATGACAAATGTAGAATTTTTTTATCGGTCTTGCCAAAGTATGCGATACAAGGGCATTATCGATAGAAGAAATGTCTCTCACCTGGCCATCCTTAAATAGAATGTTGATCTCCTCGTCGTCTGCATCATAAGCTTTGAGGCTGGCGGTATCTGTAAATACGAGATAGTCCGCTTCCTCTTCCGTTAACCCCCAGCGTTCACGAACTTTTTCCTTAAGATCCCCCACCAGCCCTGATTCGAACGGCTTATCGCTGAGTTGGACCTTAAAGAGCTCCCGGTTTACCAGCCAGCCGCAAATGAGGCTGAGCGTTCTGTCCGGGTGTTGGGTCCATACTTTAATGGCGCCCATGATATCATAGTCATCTAATAAACAAAATTGGCGCAGGCATTCCTCATCCCGTTCAAATTCCTCCCGCCCGATGCGGTTATACAGGAAATACCGCAGGGCAGGGGAAGCAAACAGCTCTACGCCCCTTCCGGCCAGTGTTTTGGCCCGGCGGAGCACCTTTACCAGCATACTTTCCGCGCTCAGCACGGTTTTATGAAGGTACACCTGCCAGTACATCAGCCGGCGCGCTACAATGAACTTTTCAATGGAATAGATCCCCTTTTCCTCCACCATCAGCTCCCCGTCGTGAACGGTGAGCATTTTGATGATGCGGTCGTAACTGATCACCCCTTCGGACACCCCGGTATAAAAGCTGTCCCTGCTCAGGTAATCCATCCGGTCCACATCCAACTGGCTGGAAACCAGCTGGTGCAGGAACTTTTTAGGGTACCTGTTGTTAAAGATCGCCAGGGTAAGGTCCAATGCCCCGTTCATTTCCCGGTTCAGGGTCTGCATCAGCAGCTGGGAAATTTCCTCATGCGACACATCTTCCACCAGGGTATGTTCCAGGGCGTGGGAATAAGGCCCATGCCCGATGTCGTGCAATAATATAGCCATTTTTGCGGCCACTTCCTCTTCCTCCGTAATAACAACGCCCTTTCCCCTCAGTTCACTCAGGGCACAGCTCATCAGGTGGTACGCGCCCATGCTGTGATGAAAACGCGTATGCATGGCCCCGGGGTATACCAGGTGCGCCAGGGCCATCTGGTGGATACGCCGTAGGCGCTGGTAATATGGATGCGATATGAGGCTGAAAATCAATGGATGATCGATGGTGATGAACCCGTACACCGGGTCATTTACGATCTTTCGTTTGCGGTCAGTCATCTGTTTTTTATGATCAATCGGTACAAATCTACACCATTGAAGGTAACTTTTCCGGCCACAAGGTATTAAGCGCCGGCCGATAATTTAACAAAATTTTTAATACAGCACCGGCCCCGGGGGCCGGAGTCTTTGTCCAAACCGGGGTTGCGGGTATGATTTTTGACCTATTCCAAATAAATCTCGATAAATCATAAATATATTCGTAATTCGTAATTGACAACATCCTGTCAATACCGCAAAGGAACAACATGAATCAAATCAACATACTCTGGGTAGATGATGAAATAGAGTCGCTCAAATCACAGATTATCTTCCTCGAAAGCAAAGGTTATAATGTTTCCGCCCTTACCAATGGCTACGACGCGCTGGAGTTCCTGAAGGACAATATCGTGGACGTGGTGCTGCTCGATGAATCCATGCCCGGCATCACCGGCCTGGAAACCCTCGGCAAGATCAAGGAAATGGACCAGCAGATACCCGTGGTGATGATCACCAAAAACGAGGCGGAGAACGTGATGGACGAAGCCATCGGTTCGCAGATCACCGATTATCTCATTAAGCCGGTGAACCCCAACCAGGTGCTTTTGAGCCTCAAAAAGATCATAGACAACAAGCGCCTGGTGGCTGAAAAAACCACCACGGCCTACCAGCAGCAGTTCCGAACACTGTTCATGGCGCTGAACGATAACCCGAACCACGCGGAATGGGCCGAGATATATAAAAAGCTCGTGTATTGGGAAATGGAGATGAGCAAGAGCGATGCGCCCGAAATGATGGAAGTGCTGCATTCCCAGAAGGCGGAAGCCAATACGGAATTCGCCAAGTTCATCAGCCGCCACTACAGCAGCTGGATGCAGCCCAAAGCGCAGGACGCGCCGGTTATGAGCCACACCCTGTTCAGCCAGAAGGTCGTTCCCCTGCTGGACCCCACCGTACCCAATTTCTTTATACTTATCGATAACCTGCGGTACGACCAGTGGAAAACCATCCAGCCCATTTTCGGCGAATCGTTCCGGATGGTAGAGGAAGATACTTTTTACAGCATCCTTCCCACTTCCACCCAATACAGCCGCAATGCCATTTTTGCCGGTATGCTGCCGGTGGACATAGAAGCGAAGTTCCCGCAGGAATGGAAGAACGACGATGAGGAAGGCGGTAAGAACCTGTACGAGGAAGCTTTCTTTGCCGCACAGCTGGCCAGGCTTAAAATGGACCCGCGCTTTTCCTACACCAAAGTGACCAACCATTCAGACGGCCAGCATATGGTGAACAACATGCACAACCTGCTCAACTACCCGCTGAACGTGATCGTATACAATTTCGTGGACATGCTCAGCCACGCCCGGACCGAAATGGAAGTACTGAAAGAGCTGGCGGGCGACGAGATATCGTACCGTTCCATTACAGCCAGCTGGTTCGAACACTCACCGCTGTACCAGGCGCTGAAGCGGCTGGCGGATAAGAAGATCAATCTCATCGTGGCTACAGACCATGGCAGCGTGCGGGTAAAAACGCCGGTGAAGGTGATCGGCGATAAACAGACCACCACCAACCTGCGTTACAAGCACGGGCGCAACCTGAACTACGATCCCAAGGAAGTGCTGGCCTTCCGCGACCCCCGCGACGCCGGGCTGCCCAAGCCGAATGTCAATTCTTCTTATATCTTTGCCCGCGAAGACGGGTATCTTTGTTATCCCAACAACTATAATTATTTCGTGAACTATTACCGCAATACCTTCCAGCATGGCGGCATTTCACTCGAGGAGATGATCGTGCCCGTGGCAAGGATGGTAAGCAAATAGCATAAAAAGAAGACAATATGAATCTGAAGAGTACCCCCAACAACCTGGCGAAGCTGGAAAAGATATTTGAGGAGGCAAAGTATATTTTGCGGTATGAGAAAGGCACCTTCAATTCCGGTTATTGCGTACTGGAGCACAAAAAAGTGGTGGTCATCAACAAATTCCTGAACGTGGAAGGCCGCATCAACACGCTGATGGACATCCTGCCTTCCATTAACCTGGAAGAAGGCTTCCTGACGCCGGAAAGCCAGAAACTGTACCGCCAGGTGCTGGACAGCAAAGATGCTGAAGCCGCCGGTGAAGAAACTCCACCTTCCGAATCCGAAACAGAATAAGCAGCCGTGAAAGTTATATTCCTTGGAACGGGAACCTCGCAGGGCGTGCCGGTCATAGCCTGCCCATGCAGCGTGTGCGCCTCTACGGACACGCGCGACAAGCGCCTGCGCAGCAGCATCCTCATCCAGTCCGAAGGGGGCAATATCGTGATCGATACTACGCCCGATTTCCGCTACCAGATGCTCCGCGCACGGGTAAAACGCCTGGAAGCCGTTGTGATCACGCATTCCCATAAAGACCATATCGCGGGCATGGACGATATCCGCGCGTTCAATTTTTTCCAGCAGCAGCCGATCGATATCTACGCCTCCGATTATTCGCAGAACGTGATCATCCGGGAGTTCTCCTATGCTTTTGCGGATTTCAAATACCCGGGCATTCCTGAGCTGAACCTGCGCACCATCCTCGACGATCCTTTTACCATCAACGGGCTGACGTTCATCCCCGTTAATGTGCTGCACCATAAAATGCCCGTGCTTGGCTTCCGCTTCGGCGATTTCACCTACATTACCGACGCTAATTATATCTCACCGGAAGAGAAAGAAAAGATCCGCGGCTCGAAAGTGCTTGTGCTGAATGCACTGCGCCGTGAAAAACATATCTCGCATTTTACGTTGGAAGAAGCCATCGCTTTAGGCAAAGAGCTGGAAGTGCCGAAGGTATACTTCACGCACATCAGCCACCAGCTCGGGTTACATGCCGAAGTGGATCCTGCGCTGCCCGAAGGGATGCACCTGGCTTATGATGGCCTGGAAGTGGAATTGTGATGCACTGCACCGAAAATTTTTTCCGTTCAGAAATTAATCAGACATTCGGCGAAGATCAATAACCATTGTTTGTGCCGAACCAGTTTTTCGAATTCTCCCGCAAGGAGCGCCGGGGGATTGCCTGTTTGTTAAGCCTCATCCTGCTCCTGCAATGCCTGCCTCCCGCATGGGACCATCTTTTTCATCAGCCGCCCGTGGCGGATACTTCAGGATTACATGCCGTGGCCGCCAACATTGCCGCCCTGCTGGAAGCAGAGCGGGAAGCCGCTTCGCAGCAATACCGCTTCCGCCGGCGGGACAGCGGGCGCTGGAAAAATGAAAGGCATTACGGCGTGAATGATGACGACGGAAAACATCACTGGCGGAAGTTCTACCGCGACAGCGGCAGGCATTTTTCCCCGAAGTATGCCGGCGGGCAAGGCTGGCGCAGCTTCCGGCGCGACAGCGGGAAACGTGTTTATTATGAAAACCACGGGCCGTTCAGCGGAAAACGTATGCCCGTTCCCGTCATAGATGTCAACGCCGCGGATTCTGCGCAGTGGGAACGTTTGCCCGGCATCGGGCCCACCCTCGCAAAGAGGATTGTGGGCTTCCGGGAGCGGCTCGGAGGCTTTTACGACACCCGGCAGGTAGGGGAGGTGTATGGATTGGCGGATTCCGTATTTAATAAAATTCAACCGTTCCTCCGGCTGGGTGATGTTTCTCTAAGAAAGATCAGCCTGAACGATACAGATGATAAATCTTTGGCCCTACATCCATACATCAACACGAAACTGGCACGTGTGATAGTACGCTATCGCAGTGCCCACGGGCCTTTCAGGGAGGTGGAAGCCCTCCGGTCCCTCGCTTTGGTAGATGACTCCATTTATCGTAAAATTGAAAAATACTTAAAGGTCAACTAAACCCAATTTTCAGGTTATGAATTTTCAGCCAACGGACATGCAACAACAGATAGCCCAGGTGATCCGGGATTTCGGTAAAACACATATCCAGCCTCATGTGCTGGAGTGGGATGAATCGCAGGTCTTTCCGGCTGAGCTTTTCAAAAAGCTGGGCGGGCTGGGCCTTATGGGCGTGCTGGTGCCTGAACAATATGGCGGCTCCGGGCTGGGATACCTTGAGTATGTGACCGTCATCAGCGAAATTTCCCGCTTCTGCGGCGCCATAGGCCTCAGCGTGGCAGCGCATAATTCACTTTGCACGGGTCATATCCTGCAATTCGGCAATGAAGAACAAAAACAGAAATACCTGCCCAAACTTGCCACCGCCGAATGGATCGGCGCCTGGGGCCTTACAGAGCCCAACACCGGTTCCGACGCCATGAATATGAAATGCGTGGCTAAAAAAGAAGGCGATGAATGGGTGCTAAACGGCACCAAATGCTGGATCACACACGGTAAGAGCGGCGACGTGGCCGTCGTGATAGCCCGCACCGGCGAAGTGAGGGACAGCAGGGGCATGAGCGCGTTCATCGTAGAAAGGGGAACAGCAGGTTTCAGCGGCGGCAAAAAGGAGAATAAGCTCGGCATGCGCGCTTCCGAAACCGCGGAAATGATCTTCGATAATTGCCGCATACCCGCCGGAAACCTGATCGGCAAAGAAGGAGAAGGATTCATCCAGTCCATGAAAGTGCTGGATGGCGGCCGCATTTCCATTGCCGCGCTTTCCCTGGGCATTGCAAAAGGCGCATACGACGCTTCGGTGAAATATTCCAAGGAGCGCCACCAGTTCGACCAGCCGATCGCCAACTTCCAGGGCATCGCCTTCAAGCTGGCCGATATGGCTACCCAGATCACCGCGGCCGAACTGCTCACCATGCAGGCCGCGGATATGAAGAACAAACACCTGCCCATGACCAAACAAGCCGCTATGGCAAAATACTACGCTTCGGAAGTCGCCGTGTCCGCCGCTAACGATGCTGTGCAGATATTCGGCGGTTATGGCTACACCAAAGATTTCCCGGTGGAAAAATTCTACCGTGATGCCAAGCTCTGCACGATCGGCGAGGGCACTTCGGAAATACAAAAGATCGT
>CBFHAF010000165.1:0-8282 GCA_965653435.1 uncultured Chitinophaga sp. | reverse complement strand
ATACATCTTCACATTCCGCACCCCGAAAGGCGAACGCAGGGAACTGCCGCGGATATTGAGCCGGTAGCTGCCCGGGGAACGTTCTTCCATTCTCACGCCCGGCTGCGTGTTCAGCGCGGGAAGGATAGACTGCCCGGAGAGCCTTTGCAGATCCTGCCGGCGCACAAGCGCCACCGCTGCGGGGATGGAAGCGAGCTGGCGCTGCTGGGAATAACCGTGTACGGTAATACCGCCCAGGGTGGTGGTATCTGACTGGGCCATGGCGGGAAGCGTGAACGCCAGGGCGAAAAGGGTCGTCAAAGTTTGTGTGGAAGCCATGGACCGTAAAATAGGAAATCCCCGTTTAATGAATTAGTGATATTTTTGCTGTTTAAACCGAATTGATTTTGAGCGCTTCCGTTTTCCTGATCACACCGCCTTTTACACAGCTGAACACGCCATACCCGGCAACCGCCTACCTGAAAGGCTTCCTGAACACCAGGAACATCCCGGCGTTCCAGGCGGACCTGGGCATCGAGGTGACCGTGGCGCTGTTCTCCAAAAACGGGCTCCAGGCGCTGTTTGACCGGGTTGCACAACACGGAGGCGAATTTTCGGACAATATCTCCCGCATCATCGCCCTGCAGGACGACTATATTCATACCATCGACGAGGTGATCCGCTTTTTGCAGGGCCACAACCCCACCCTGGCGCACCGCATCTGCAAGCGCGACTTCCTGCCGGAAGCGGCCCGCTTTGCGCAGCTGGAAGACCTGGGCTGGGCCTTCGGCTCCATGGGCACGCAAGACAAGGCCAAACACCTCGCCACCATGTACCTCGAAGACCTGAGCGACCTGATCATGGAATGCGTGGACGAACATTTCGGTTTCAGCCGTTACGCCGAAAAGCTGGCCCGTTCCGCCAACAGCTTCGACGAACTGTATGAAGCGCTGCAGCAGCCTTACACTTATATCGACGAAATACTCATACACATCCTCGCGGAACGCATGGCCACCGTACAACCTGCCATGGTAGCCATTTCCGTGCCGTTCCCCGGCAATCTCTACGCCTCGCTGCGCTGCGGGCAATGGATAAAAGCCAATTATCCCAACGTAAAAGTGGCCATGGGCGGAGGCTTCGCCAATACCGAGCTGCGCTCGCTCACCGATGCGCGGGTGTTCGGGTTTTACGATTTCATTACGCTGGACGATGGGGAAGCTCCCATCGAGAACCTCTACGGGTACATCACCGGGACTAAAACGCAGCAGGAGCTGAAACGCACCTTCATGCTGGTGAACGGTGAAGTGACATATTTCAACAACCAGAGCTGCACGGATTACAAGCAAGGCCAGGTGGGTACGCCGGACTACAGCGACTTTTTACTGGACCAGTATATTTCCGCCATAGAGGTGGTAAACCCCATGCACCGCATGTGGAGCGACGGGCGCTGGAACAAGCTCACCATGGCCCACGGCTGTTACTGGGGCAAATGCACCTTCTGCGATATTTCGCTGGATTACATCCGCCTGTACGAGCCCGTAGCCGCTTCGCTGCTGGCAGACAGGATGGAGGAGATCATCAGGCAGACGGGCGAAACCGGTTTCCACTTCGTGGACGAAGCCGCCCCTCCCGCCCTCATGCGCGCGCTGGCGCTGGAGATCATCCGGCGGAAGCTGACCGTTAGCTGGTGGACCAATATCCGTTTCGAAAAAAGCTTCACCCGCGACCTCTGCCTGCTGCTGAAAGCATCCGGCTGCATCGCGGTGAGCGGCGGCCTGGAAGTAGCATCAGACAGGCTCCTCGAGCTGATACAAAAAGGCATCACCGTAGCGCAGGTGGCGCAGGTGAACCGCAACTTCACCGAAGCGGGCATCATGGTGCACGCTTACCTGATGTTCGGCTTCCCCACGCAAACCGCGCAGGAAACCATCGATTCGCTGGAAATGGTGCGGCAGATGTTCAAAGCGGGCATCCTGCAATCCGCTTTCTGGCACCTTTTCACCATGACCGCCCACAGCCCCGTTGGCCTGGAGCCAGCGAAATTCATGGTACGGAAAGAAACCGAAGCCATGGGCGCCTTCGCGAACAACGACATCATGCACATCGACGAAACCGGCGCCGATCATGAATCTTTCAGCTTCGGCCTCAAAAAATCACTCTTCAATTACATGCACGGCATTTGCCTGGACGATCCCTTGCAGAAGTGGTTCGAATTCAAAGTGCCCAAAACGAAAATTGCACCGGATTACATCGTGAACGCGCTGATGGAAGACAAGCTCGCTTCCGCCAAACCCACCGCGAAGATCGTGTGGCTCGGAAAAAAACCGGCCGTGCAAACCCTTACCAAAAGCAAAAAAGGCAATACCTGGGAAGTAGCTTCCCTCACTTTCCAGAACAGGAAAGAAAAGATCAATATCAGCGTGGAACCGCAGCAGGGGCAATGGCTGGCAGGCATCCTGGAGAAGGCATCCGTGGACCAGCCCAAAACGCTTACGCTGCAGGAAGTAAAAGAAAGCTATGCGGCGGCGGGGCTGGAAGATTTTGAATTGTTCTGGGACAACAAACCAGTGAACAACCTCTATAAGTTCGGGCTGCTGAATTTATAACGCTATTTCTTTTTCCCGCGCGATTTGGGTTTGCCGTATTTCTTCATCATTTTTTCCTTGTGGCTTATCTTCACGTTCACCTTCCGGTTTTTCGCGGCCTTCTCGTGAAAAGCTGCGCCTGATTCACGTTTGGGCTTCTTCAATACGATATTCGGCACGATCACTTCCGGAATTTCCGCTTTGGTGAGCACGGTCGAGATCTCAAGGTTCTCAGGCAGCGGCGTTACAGGTACTTTGTAATTCATCAGCTCCTCCGTTTTTTCCAGCTGCTCCATTTCCTTTCCGGCGACAAAGCTGATGGCGTTGCCCCGCTTGTCCTGCCTGCCGGTGCGGCCGATGCGGTGAATGTAGCTCTCCGGCGCTTCCGGCATGTCGAAATTGATCACATGCGTTACTTCGGAAATATCCAAACCGCGGGCAATGATGTCTGTAGCGATCAGCAGGCGGAAGTTGCCTTCCTGGAACTGTTTCACCGAATTAAAACGGTAGTTCTGCTCCTTGTTGGAATGTATCACGCCCACTTTGCCCGGCATATCCGCTTCCAGCCTTTCAAACAGCTGGTCCGCCAGCTGTTTGGTGCTCACGAAAAGCAGCACTTTCGTCATATCCGCCTGTTCTTTCAGCAGCAATTCAAGCAGGTTCACTTTCGTGTTGAAGTTGGGAACATGGTAAACGCCCTGTGAGATGTTCGCCAGCGGCGTGCCGGCGGGTGCGGCCTCTATGGTTGCGGGGTTGTTGAAGAATTCTGTAATGAGCGCCTCCACTTCCGGGGTGATGGTGGCGGAGAACATCAGGTTCTGGCGCCGGGCCGGCAACAGGTCCAGGATATGCTTCAGCTGTGTGCGGAAACCCAGGTTCAGCATTTCATCCACTTCGTCGATCACCAGCTTTTTGATGCCTTTCAGCTTCAGGGCGCCGCTCAGCACAATGTCCACCAGCCTGCCGGGAGTAGCCACCACCACGTCCAGCTTGCCTTCGGCAGTGGCCATCTGCGGGTTCATATTCGTGCCGCCATAAAACCCCGCCACTTCCACGTTCATGTAAGTGGTAAGCTTCTTCACGGATTCCACCACCTGCGCTACCAGTTCCCTGGTGGGCACTACGATGAGGATCTGCGGGAACCTGTCTTTTGTAAAAGCCCACTGGCGCAGGCAGGGCAGCAGGTAGGCGAAGGTCTTGCCCGTGCCGGTCTGCGCAATGCCGCATACATCCTGGCCGCTCATAACCACGGAGAACACCTTTTGCTGGATGGTGGTAGGCGTGGTAATGTTCAGGTCTTCCAGGGCGGAAAGCAGCGGTTTGTTCAGGTTCAGATCGTTGAAAGTCATAGTTGCCGGTAGCATTAAGCCGCAAAAGTACGCCAATTTGGCCGATGGTGGATGAAGAATCCTGAATTACCGGGCAGGCCGGGTTAAAATCCGGTATAAAAATCAGGCATTTTCACAGCCGCCGTCCGGCGTTCCTGCTGCCATCCTTCAGCCATCCTGCTGTGAACCTATAGCCAAACTACCTCAAACCCTTGCCGGCGCTGAACATCACTGAAGGTTGGCTGAAGGATGGCAGTAGAATGTCAGCAGCCATACCGGTAAAACCTGGTGCTGTGGCGGTTTATTTCTATGGTAAATGAATAGGGAATGGCAGCAGGATGTCAGTCGCGCTTACTTTTACTGATGTTATTTTCACTTGCTGTACCGTGGGATGATCGTTCCTATAAAAAAGGGGATAACACCCTGTTACAGGTATTATCCCCCTTTATGCAAAAGACCGGTTCTTACGCCGCTCTCTTAATTTATTTTGCGCTGGCCACGAGGGTCACATCGAGTGTAAAGTCGTCGTAGATGGCTTTATCGCCCAGGTTCTCGAAGAAGTTCTTGGAGCGGTACTTGATGTCGAACTTGGTGCGGTCTACCGTTACGGTCGCTTTCGCGGTTGCCTGGCCGCCGGCTACTGTTACGGTAGCGGGGAAAGACACGGGATTGGTAATGCCCTTGATGGTGAGGTTGCCGGTAACATCGTAATTGCCGCCGCCTTTAGGGGTTGCGCTGGTGATCACGAACGTGGCGGTCGGGTGTTTTTCCACGGAAAAGAAATCGTCGCTTTTCAGGTGGCCTACCAGCTTGCCGTTCATATCCGCGTTGGTGATATCTGTTACGGTAATGCTGCGGGTATCCAGCGTAAAGCTGCCGCCTTTCAGCACGTTTTTATCGATGTCCAGCTGGCCCGCGGAAACGGAGATGGCGCCGGCATGTGAACCGGTCACTTTTTTAGCGGTCCAGGTGAGCTTGCTCTGCTGGTTGTCTACCTGGTAAACTGCATACGCGGCTTTGGCATGCGTGGCTGGTTTTGCAGGGTTCTCGCTGGCTGGCACTGCGAAAGACATCATAATGGCTGCCCCGCTGATAAATAATAAAGTGGCTAAACGTTGCATGTGTGCTCTGGTTTTAAATTTTGTTCGCGTGTAATTTCAAGAATTCCGGTCAATATACATAATTCCCTACAACATAAGTGGACTACCTCGGGGTAACCCCTGTACTTTTTAGCATTTGCTTCACAAACATTTCACATAAGTTTTACACTTCAGCGTATACTTTAGCATACCGTAACATGCTGCCGCCATTCTGAAACGTGCATGCGGAGCCGGCCTTTCATCCTTTCGTTTACCCCTCAGCGTATCGTCCTTTTGAACGCCCTTGTTTCACTGAAGGTATTGATACGGGAACCTTCGATTAGCTTATGTGTAAAAAGGCCGGTCTGCGTACCGGCTTTTTGCTGCCTGTCAAGAATATACGCATAATATGCCGAACATAAAATAGTTTATGAGCCCTGAACTCGTTAAATTCATGTAACCCGTTTAACCTTTAACCCGTAGCCAAAAATCGATTTTCTAATACAACGCTTTTTATCTCATTTTGCAGAAGGTAAGGAGCCCGAACATTCAGGTCTGTCCGCATCCCCCATGAAAGTTCCCATCCCTGTACAATCCCTTGTCACACACATTGCCCCCGGATGAAGCTATTCCGCGGGACTGGATTTTATTACCCTACTTATTGATATCCTCCAGCTGCACCTTCCGTCTTTCCTTGATGATGATGTGCGTGGTGTGGGTGAAGACCTTATCGCCGTTCCCGTACTCCAGGAACATTTCCAGCGGCATCACTACCGGCGGGTATGAGCCTGCTATGCGCATACGTTCTATCTGTATCTTGAAATGATCCGGCATCAGGCTGTAGCCGGGGAATACGGCATGCGGGTCCATGGGTATCCATACGTAGGCGGTCACTTTGGAATGATTGGTGTTCACCACCCGCGGGTCGTGCCGGAGGTTATGCGCCACGTATTCCTCGCAGGCCACGCCGGCGATCACCTTTTTGCTGCCGGTCTTTTTCAGCTGGCTCAGGTACCCGATCTCACCGGGGTAAACAGGCTCCATGCCTTCCAGTTGCAGCTTCGTTTTGTCGCCGCTGGCAATACCGCCCACACCTGCCAGCATCAGCTGCGATTCTTTCCCGAAATCCCCGTAAAAATGATACCGTGTGCCGGTGCTGCGGCTTTTCAGCTGTATGCAGAAGGCCGGTTCGGTGCTGCTGTAGTAGATCACGATATCCTCCCCGCCGTCTATCACCCGCTGGCTGCCCTGGAAGGCTTCGCTTTCCTGGTACACGGCCCAGTCGTATTCGTAGGAGGAATCTATGCGCACGCTTTCGTCTCCGCCGATGATCAGTGTGGGCTCCGGCGTTGCGGTCCGGGCGCCGCCGCGCGCCTGCGGGAAAGTTTCGTCGATGGTCTCTTCCGTTTCAACGGGCGCCTTCTTTTTGCCGGTCAGCTTTTTGAGCAGCTGCGCCTGGAGGGCGGGCATACACAGGAACATGGCCAATGCCAGGAGGATAGGTGTTTTCATAGGTGCTGGTGATTCTCAGGGCAAGGTAAACATATTATTCTAAAACACCATAACTAACTGACCATTAAACTGCATCCGCGCAGGGCGGAATGGTCCAGGCGGCCTAGCACTTCAAAGCTTCCGTCTGCCTGCAGCCGGCCGATGTCGTCTGTGGCGATGAAGGCGCAGGAGTGGATATTGGCGAGGTCTATCACGTTGATCACGCCGGAAGCAGATGCGGCGGACAGGTCGAAGGGATCGTTCTCGTCGCGTACCAGCACCTTCATCCATGGCGGGCATCGGAACAGGCCGCCGCCTTTGGAATAGGCCTGGCTGAGCAGTTCGGTCATGCCATATTCCGCGTGAATAGCAGGCACGCCCAGCCTTTCCATGAGAAAAGCATGCAGTTCGCCGCGCGTCCATTCTTCGCGGCGGCCTTTCATGCCGCCGGTTTCCATCACGATGGTATGGCGCAGGTTCAGGCGCCAGGCTTCCGCGAAATCCAGCAGGGCAAAGGTGACCCCGATGAGGAGCACGGGCTGGCGGCGGGCTTCCAGGGCCAGCAGCGTATCGGCCAGCTTTTCGTGCTCGTACAGGTAAAAACCGCTTTCCGGATGGCCGCTGCGCGTGATCATTTCCTGCACCATGTATACGAGCGAGGAATGCCGCCTTTCGAGGTAGGAAGGCAGCAGGCCCAGTACCACGAAGTTTTCCACGGGACCGTAAAAGCGGCGGAAGGCATCCATGAAACTGCGTGTATAGATGCCCGTATCTTTCACCAGGTGGCGGCTATTCTGCGTTTGCGTGGTGCCGCTGCTCTCGAATACGGCTTCGGGCTCAAATTCCCCGCAAACCACGGGGTGGGTCTTGAAAAAGCGGATAGGCAGGAAAGGTATTTGCTCCGGGGCCTGCACATGGGCGGGGTTCACCCGGAGAGCGTCCACATAAGCCCGGTAAAGGGCATTCTGCCCGTACTGGAACCTGAAAAGCTCCGGCGCCAGGGCCATCGGGTCCTTTTCTGAAAATATCCTCGCTGCGAATTGATCCTTCATTGGGGAACAAATTTACGAATACCCGGAGGTATATGTAACAAACCGGCAATACCCGCGTTTATAATACAGGTTGTTTTGCCTTTTTGGTCATTTTAATGTAGGTTTGTTATATGAAGAAAATGATACTTTTATCCGCTATAGCCTTCGGTTTCTTCGCCTGTAAAAAAGACGAGGCCAGCGGCACCAGGCCGATCCTGACCTTTAAGTCCGTAACCATGGAGGACGTACCGGTGGAAGTAGAGCAGATCGAATTTAATTTCAACCTGCAGGACGGCGACGGCGATACAGAAGGCAACCTGTATTTCCTGGACCTCTACCGCATGGATACCAGTACCGACAACGGGCGGAATCCCTATGAATTTATCAAAATGCCAGGCCTCGAGATCCATAAAGGCACCAAGATAAACGCTGAGCTGACGCTGATCATGGGCGACCTGAGCCAGACCACCTTCATCAGGCTCCGGGACAATACGCAGCCTCCTCCCAGCAAAGTAGACACCAGCCAGATGAAAGTATTTATCGTGGATAACGCAGGTAATTCTTCAGACACCCTCCTCCTGCCGAAAGTGGCGGTTCACTTTCCATAAACCGGCAGCCTGTTAATTTAAGGCGCTTTCCGTATTTTCGTACAATGAGCAAAATCCAGGAACTACAATCCAAGATCGCCGAAGCGCAGCTCGGCGGCGGACAGGCACGCATCGATTCCCAGCACAAAAAAGGCAAACTGACAGCCCGTGAAAGATTACAGCTTTTGCTGGACGAAGGTTC
>CBFHAF010000164.1:0-8291 GCA_965653435.1 uncultured Chitinophaga sp. | reverse complement strand
AGGCGGCCCGGCGAAGAAGCCTTTCTTCGCGGAGCTGGACGCCCGCCACAGGATGGAGATCGCCGCATTTGCAGCGCCTAAAAAGGCGGATGCGCCCCTCGCCAAAGAGCCGAAGGTGGACCTTGAAAAAATAAAGAGCAAAAAAGGCCAGGTAGGCAAATCGTCTATCGAAGACGTGCTGCTGGCCATCAACAAGCTGAAGGGAGACCCTGCCAAAGGCAAGCTGCTTTTTGCCAGCCAGGGCTGCGTGGCCTGCCATAGCATCAGCAAGGGAGAGAAAATGAAAGGCCCTTATATGGGGCAGGTCGGTTCCATCATGAACCGGGAGCAGATCACGGAATCTATCCTGAAGCCTAATGCCTCCATTTCCCAGGGTTTTGCAACGGTGATGATCACGGCGAAGGGCAACAAGTCCTACACGGGATTCGTAACGGAAGAAACCGCGGCCAGGGTGGTGCTGAGGGATATCGGCGGGAATGTATACGCTGTTAAAACCAGCGATATCCTGTCGCGCAAGGAGATGAAAACTTCCATGATGCCGGCGGGCCTTGCCAATTCGTTATCCTACGAAGAGCTCGCTTCGCTGGTCACTTTCCTCTCGCAGCAGAAAAAATAGATCAGCTTATATAAGAAGGCCGGGGCCATCCAATGTCGCGTACGATGTTGGATGGCCCTTGTCTTTTAAAGCAGGTGCGCACCGCCTCCGGGCCCCTTCCAGTAAGGGCACAGGGCGGAGCGGGGAGGCCCTGCGCCTGCGTTGAACGCCTCGGTTTTTTTGCGGGGCGCCTGCGGGCGCAACGCCCCGGACAGGCAAAGTTGGGAGGTTAGCAGAGCCCGCCGTCAATTCTGAGAAAAAAATAAAAAAATCAAAAAAATCCAATAACTTGATCCACACATCAAGATATTGTCGTCTTTCACATAAATCGCTGTAAGTGGAAAATACACAGTTGTCTGAAATATCCAAACGGATCGAGAACGACGATGAAAATGCATTCAGGGAGATCTTCGATCTGTTCTATTTCGACCTGATCGCCTTTTCCCGGCAGATCATCGCGGACGGGCAGGATGCGGAGGACATAGTGGAAAACGTGTTCATCCGCCTTTGGCACAACCGCAAGACGCTTGGCAATATCAATAACCTCTCCGCTTATCTTTACACCGCCACCAAATACGCCTCCATCAATTACCTTAAGGCCCGGAAGAACGTCAGCGACGTGTCGATAGACGAACTGGACGACAGGAGCCTTTATTCTTTTTCCACCCCGGAATCGTCCATGATCGGGAAAGAAGATGTCCGCATGATCGAAAGGGCCATCAACCAGCTGCCGCCCAAGTCCAAGCTCGTGTTTTACCTCGTAAAGGAAAAAGGGCTGAACTGCCGGGAAGTGGCCAAGATACTGAACTCCTCCGTCCGTACCGTGGAAACCCAACTCTACCATTCCCTGAAAAAGATCGCCGCCATCCTGGAAGAAAGCCGGATGATCCTGCCGCGGCGGAGCAGCCGGTAGGCTGTTATCCCCCCAATATCTCCTGCTGTCAGGCCCGCCAGGCCCGCCCAGGTCCCATTTTTTCCGGGAGCCGGATTTTTTTTTACGCGGACTACGTAAATCAGCCTGTTCCGTTGTCATACAATAGAAGAATTTATCGATAAGCTCATGCAAAGAAGCCGTTTAATTGAATTGCTCGCAAAAAAGAAAGCTGGGGGCATTTCACTCAAAGAACAATTTGAGTTGGCAAAATGGCTGCAGGAAAATGCGGACGACCGGAAGCTGGCGGACCAGATAGACGAATTGTTCGGTCTGGATTACCGGCCGGAACAAACGGAAGAAGACCTGAAGGGCCGGGATAAAAGCTGGAACCGCGTTATGAGGTCCATGCATTCGGAAGACGGCAGCGAGCCGTCCATACCCGGAAAGCAGCGGACCTTTACATGGCGCCGCATCATCCCGCTGTCGGTCGCATCCGGCATTTTGCTTTGCGTGGCGGGGATTGGCACTTATTATTGGTTCTTTGGGAAGGAAGAGGCCCGGACGCGTGAGAATATTGTCGGAACTGAGAAAGGATCGCGCTCCAAATTGCTGCTGCCCGACGGGTCGCAGGTTTGGCTGAATGGCGACAGCCGTATCTCTTACGGCGCCAGTTTCGGAAAAAGCAGCAGGGAGCTGACCCTCACCGGGGAAGCGTATTTCGATGTGGCCGGCGATCCCAACCACCCGATGATCATCAGGACAGCCACAGTCACCATCAGGGTACTGGGGACTGCCTTCAACGTACGGGCCTACCCGGACGAAAAGACGACTGCCACCACATTAGTTCAGGGAAAGGTGCAGGTGTCTGTCAACCATAAAAAACAGTTGAGCTATATGTTGTCGCCGGATGAAAAACTGATCGTGAAAAACGATACCGGCTTGCCAGAAGAAAAAAACGATATGCAACCGGAAGAAGAAAGGTTCCGGAAAGAAATAACCAAAATCAAAATAATAAAAACAGATTCTATTCCTCCCGAAGCGCAATGGATCAGGAACAAACTGGTCTTTGTAGGCCAGCCGCTCCATGAAGTAGCCAATATTTTATCGCGTTGGTATGGCGTGAGCGTTATCGTGCGGGGAGGCGACGACTTGAAAGACCGGAAGTATACAGGCATTTTTGAGAACCAAAGCATCCAAAGCGTTATGGAATCACTGCAGGTCGCGGGCAATTTCAATTTCACAATGAAGAACGACACAATTTTGATAGCGCCTTAAACCAAAATTCACATCGCATATGATAAGTTAACGATCCCTGATTTTATGCTAAAATCAGAGGGCCCCCACGTGCCCTGCTGTAAACATTGACAAACATCGGCCGTGCAATGCCGGTTGATTTTCAATTGAATTTTTAAGCCATGATTAACACGTACTGCTATAGCCGAGGCTATATGTTCAAGCATTTGGTTGCCATGAAAATTTTATTTTTTCTTGCGCTCTTTACCGGATCCTCCCTGTTTGCAAACAACCTTGCCGGGCAGGATAAAATTACCCTGAATTTCAACCGCGCGTCCATCGAGAGCGTCTTACGGACGATCCAGGCGCAGAGCAAGTATTCCTTCGTGTATCAGTCGGAGTTATTTCCGCCGGGTGTTGAGATCAATACCAATACCAAAAACGCCTCCATCGATTCCGTGATGACCAAGCTGCTCCGGAACACGCCCCTGTATTACAAGAAGGTGGAGAACAACATCATCATCATCCTGAACAAGCAGGCGCCCGCGCCCCGGTCCGGCTCTTCCCAGCCGCCGGTCACCGTCAGGGGGGCGGTGAAGGACAAGGCGGGCGGCATGATGCCGCATGTGTCTGTCTACATCAAAGGCACCCAGACCGGCACAATGACCAACGAAAAAGGTGAGTTTAAGATCGAGGCTAACCTGTACGACAGCCTCGTTTTTTCGTTTGTAGGCTACAAGCCGCAGACGGTCTTCATCAGCGACAGCCGGCCGCTGAACATTGTAATGGACGCCCAGGAGGGCAGCCTGAACGAGGTGGCAGTGGTGGGTTATTCCCGCCAGAAAAAATCCAGCATGGTAGCTTCCGTTACTACCATCAAACCGGGTGAGCTGCGGATACCCAGCAGCAACCTTACCAACGCCCTCGCCGGGCGCCTGGCGGGCGTAGTCGCGTACCAGCGAAGCGGGGAACCGGGGCAGGACAATACCGCCTTTTTCATACGTGGCATCACTTCATTCGGCGCCTCGGCCAAAAAAGATCCCCTCATCCTCATAGACGGCATCGAACTCAGCACCAACGACCTGGCCCGGCTGAACCCGGACGACATCGCCAGTTTCAGCATCATGAAAGACGCGCTGGCCACCGCGCTGTACGGCGCCAGGGGGGCCAATGGCGTCATTCTCGTTACCACCAAGGAAGGCAAGGAAGGTAAAATGAACGTGGACCTGCGTTTTGAGAATTCCTTCTCCATGCCCACCGACCGTATCGAGACCGCGGATCCCGTCACCTTCATGAAAATGCACAACGAATCGGTGAAAACCCGTGACCCCGGCGGCCTTACGCTTTACACCGATGAGCAGATCACTTTCACCGAAATGGGCGAGCACCGCGACATTTATCCTGCTACAGACTGGTTTAACTCCATGTTCAAAAATACCACTGTCAACAACCGTATCAACCTCAGCTTCACCGGCGGGGGAACCGTGGCCCGGTATTATGTGGCCGGCGCCGTTACGAGAGACAGAGGGAACCTGCGCGTAGACAAAAAGAACGACTTCAACTCGAACATCGACCTTTACAAATATTCCATCCGCTCGAACGTCAATATCAACCTGACGAAGACCGCCGAAATGTCCACCCGCTTTGTAGCGAATTTCGACGATTATACCGGCCCGATCGACGGCGGCTCATCCATGTACCGCAAGGTGATGCAGGCGAACCCCGTGCGTTTCAAGCCTTATTACGAGCCGGATTCCGAGTTCTCGTATGCAAAGCACATCCTGTTCGGCAACTTCGAAACCGGGAACTATCTCAACCCCTACGCCGAGGCGCTGCGCGGTTATCGCGACTACAGCCGGAGCAACATGCTCACCACCGTTGAGCTGAAACAGAACCTGGACCAGTTTGTGAAAGGGCTGATGATACGCGGCCTCGTGAACTTCGACCGGCGGTCTGAATACGCCATTTCCCGCGCGTACGTGCCTTTCTACTATGGCATTTCCGCATTCGACCTGAGAGACGATTCTTACCGGCTTGTACGCCTCAACCCCAGGACCGGCCGTGAAACGCTGGACTACGACCCCGTTAATACCAACCGCACCATCTCCAACAGTTTTTATTTCGAAGGCGCAAGCCAGTATAACAACAACTTCGGCAAACATAGCGTGAACGGTTTGCTGGTGTTCACCGCACGCCAGTTCAAGCAGGGCGCGCCCAATACCATCCAGCTGTCGCTGCCTACGCGCAACGTCAGCCTTTCCGGCCGTTTCTCCTATAACTACGACTCGCGGTACCTCGCCGAGTTTGCATTCGGCTACAACGCTTCCGAACGTTTTTCAAAGAAGAACCGCTGGGGCTTTTTCCCTTCTTTCGGCGCCGGCTGGGTGATCTCCAACGAACCGTTCTTCGAATCCCTTACTTCCACCTTCCGCCAGCTGAAGATCCGCGGTTCCTACGGGATTGCGGGGAACGAAGCGATCGGCAGCGCATCGGAACGTTTCTTCTACCTTTCCGAAGTAGACCTCAATGCGCCT
Organism: uncultured Chitinophaga sp.; assembly: GCA_965653435.1. Lineage (GTDB taxonomy): Bacteria > Bacteroidota > Bacteroidia > Chitinophagales > Chitinophagaceae > Chitinophaga. Next base: position 3,055 of record CBFHAF010000164.1, on the reverse strand, counting down.
TACAATGTGAACTGGGGCATCAATATGAACGAGAACCCCGGCGGCATCAACGTGAGCCGTTACGCGAACGACCAGGTAGGCTGGGAGCGTTCTTTCAAATCCAACCTCGTACTGGAGTTCAACCTCGTGAACGGTCTTTCATCCATCATAGAAGTATATAAAGAAAGAAGGAAAAACATCCTGCAGGAAAGGATCATTCCCGCCACCATGGGTATTCTGCCGGCAGTGAAAGCCAATCTCGGCGAAGCCGAAGGAAAGGGTATAGACATCGAGCTGAACTACGACAAGAGCTTTGGTAAAAACCTGCAGCTTACAGGCCGCGGCACCTTCACCTACAGCACCAGCCGGGTCATCAGATGGGAGGAGCCGGACTATGGCGATAACCGCTGGCTGTCGCGCATAGGCACCAATCTCGGGCAGACCTGGGGATTGATCGCGGAAAGGCTTTTTGTGGACGCAGCCGAAGTGAAGAATTCACCCAAGCAGGAATTTGGCAACTACACGGGGGGCGACATCAAATACCGCGACATCAACCGCGACGGGAAGATCGATGCGCTCGACTTCGTGCCCATCGGCCACCCCACTACGCCGGAGATCATTTACGGTTTCGGTTTATCCGTTGCCTACAAAAATTTCGACATCAACTTCTTCTTCCAGGGGCTGGCCCGCGAATCCTTCTGGTTCAACCAGGACAACGTGACGCCGTTCATCGACGGCGACAACGACGATGGCAGGGTAGGGCAGAACGCCGTGATGAAGGCGATTGCAGACGATTACTGGTCGGAGTCTGACCGCGACCCCTATGCCCTCTGGCCGCGCCTCGCCAACTACCGGATAGAGAACAACCGGCAACACAGCACCTGGTTCATGCAGAACGGCGCTTTCCTGCGGCTTAAATCCGTAGACATCGGGTACACGCTCCCAAGCCAATGGCTGAAAAGATATAAGGTGAGCAACCTGCGGATCTACGCCAGCGGTTCCAACCTGGCGTTATGGAGCGCGTTCAAGCTCTGGGACCCCGAAATGGCGGGCTCCGGCTTCGATTACCCCCTGCAGAAAGTGTATAACGTAGGATTTAACATAGGTCTGTAAAAGATAACATATGAAGAACGTATTTTTTAAGATAGCAGTTTTTTGCAGCGTTTTGACGGGAACGGTTTCCTGTAACAAATTCCTCGACGTAGTGCCGGACAACATCCCGACGATCGAGAATGCCTTTTCCGACCGGTATAACGCGATGAAGTTCCTGGCCACCTGCTATTGGGGCATTCCCAAATCCGCGGGCTGGAACGAGAACCCGGCGATGCTCGGCGCCATGGAGCTGATCTTTAACCGCGACCACCGCACTGAAGGCGGCATGCAGTTCGCCCTCGGCGAAAACAGCGCCGTGCTTGCCATCACCAATTACTGGAGCTCCGGCGGCACGATGGTGCGGTCGCTTTATGCAGGCATGCGCGATTGTAACACCTTCCTGGAAAATATCGACGGCGTGCAGGATATCAACAGGTACGAGAAAGAGCGGATGAAAGCGGAAGTGAAGCTCATCAAAGCTTATTTGAATTTTTACCTGATCCAGTATTACGGCCCCATCACGCCGCTAAGGAAAAATACCCCGGTAACGGAATCCACAACCGGCGTCCGCGTATACCGCGAAAAGATCGACGACTGTTTTGCGTACGTGCTGGAGCTTATCGACGAGGTGATCCAGTCGGACGCGCTGCCGCTGAATATCGAAGGCAAAAGCACCGAGCTGGGACGGTTCTCCCGCCCGGTAGCCTATATGCTTAAAGCCAAAGTGCTCACTTACTGGGCAAGCCCGCTGTTCAACGGCAACACCGACTACAGCGGTTTCAAAAACCACGAAGGCGCTCCTTTCTTCAACCAGCAATACGTCGCGTCCCGGTGGGACAGTGCCGCCAGCGCCTGCAAGAAGGCGATCGAAGTGTGCGGCGCCGCCGGCCACCGCCTGTATACGCCTGCGGACTTCAGGGCCATCAACTCCAAGCCGACCTCCGATACTACTTTAATGATCAATACCCTCCGCAGTTCAGTTACCCAGCGCTGGAACCCGGAGATCATCTGGGCCAACTCTTCCGACCCCGCCAACTGGAACTACCAGATCACGGCCATCGCGCGGATGGAAGCCGGAACGTCCACACCTTCCGGCTGGACGGGTACGCTGAGCGTGCCATTGTCTACCGTGGAACAATTCTATTCCAGCAATGGCGTGCCCATCAACGAAGATGTGTCCTATCCCTACGCCAACCGGTACAACATCCGGGTGGGAGATGAGGAGCATAACCTGTTCGTCGCCCAGGGCGAAAAATCCGCCGCGCTCAACTTCGACCGGGAGATGCGTTTTTATTCCACGCTCGGTTTTGACAGGGGCCGCTGGTACGGCAATTCCTACCTCCCGTTGAACGAGCTGGAATCTCCTTTCCCCAGGAACCGTTTTGGTGAATATTCTTCCGTGTTCAACCCCGGCGAATACAACGCCACCGGGTACTGGCCGAAGAAACTCGTTTCCATGAACACTACCTGGCGCGATCCCAACAGCGTTTCCGAAGAAAGCTACCCTTACCCGGAAATGCGTTTTGCGGACCTGCTGCTCCTGTGCGCGGAAGCACTCAACGAAACAAAGGCCGCGCCGGACGCCGAAGTGTACCGGTACATCGATTCCGTACGGGCACGGGCGGGGTTGAAAGGCGTGCTGGAAAGCTGGTCGCTGTATTCCAACCAGCCGGCCAAACCGCTGTCGAAACAAGGCATGCGGCAGATCATCCAGCAGGAAAGGAAAATAGAGCTCGCTGCCGAAGGCGTTTACCTATGGGACAGCAACCGCTGGAAAACGGCCATGAAGGAGCGGAACCGGCCCATCCAGGGCTGGAACATCAACGGCAGGGTGGCGGAGGAATATTATGCGGTTACGACAGTGTATTTCCAGCGCTTCACCTACAGGGATTATTTCGCGCCGATCCCGCAGACAGAATTGATCAAAAATCCCCTGCTTATCCAAAACCCGGGTTGGTAAGGTCAAAATAAAGGTTATGAAAAA
>CBFHAF010000163.1:0-8293 GCA_965653435.1 uncultured Chitinophaga sp. | reverse complement strand
AAATGCGTTACGGCGGCAGGTTCCAGGCGATGCATCAATCAAAGGCGGTATAGTATATTTTTTAACTGTGCAGTATTTCAAAACCTGAAATATTCTCCAGGGGGCCATCGGTAATTTCCAGCGCTGTGACGTCCGCGCCGGAGGGGCCGATGCGGCACCAGCTGATAAATTCGTTCATGGCGTGCTGCGGCCCCTCCGCAACGATCCACACATGGCCGTCCGGCAGGTTTTTGACGGCGCCGGTGAGGCCAAGCCTGACTGCGACGGACCGTGCCGTGGCCCTGAAATAAACGCCCTGTACTTTGCCTTTCACTATAATTTCTTTATGGATCATTTTGTCTTAATAATTGATGTTGGGTAATAGATATAACAATGAATTGGGTCCGGGGTTCTACCCGGCGGAGATGCAACGTTGCAGTTGCCCGATATCAGAGGCAAAAGCCGTTGCGCCGCCGGGGTAAAAGATAAAAAAACTGGACGGACCGTTGTCCGTCTCCTGCACTTCGTGCACCTGGATGTATAATGACGGATGAAAGTAAAAATATTCCACCACGGCGGGGGAGATGCTCCGCCGCTGTTGTTCCAGCTGGAAACCGGCCCTGGTAAGCCAGGAGAATACGGTTTGCGCCGGGAAGGGCAACATTTGCCCGTTTTTGTATGCTGGTTTGATTGTGACCCATTCCATGTTTTTTAAATTTACTGGGGAGTAATGCATTTGCCGGTGGGCCTTAGCCCAACAGGCGTATTTTTTTTATTGACCAATACAATGCCCGCGGGCATCAGGCCCTGGCAAAGGTTGCCCATTGCCATGGTCTGTGCGGCTTCCCGGCAGGGGAGGCGGGCAAGATGAAGATCGTTGTGTTCCATTCACCGAAGCTGCTTTTTTATAGCAGATGCGATGAACCGGCAAGGCATAAGTTCCCCTGCGCTAACAGCTGGCTGTATGCGCCGGCAGTTCCTGCCCCGTTGAATGCAAATACAAGGGTGAATCGGATGGGTCGTAAGTAGGAAAAGAGGGGTCGGGAGATCAACGCCCGACCCGGTGAGATATGATACTGACTCTTAAAGATAATGTCCTGTGTCCTTAAGCTGCATGGTTAAACAAGGGGTGCCTGGCCGGCGTATCCTTTCCAAACAAAAATTCCCTCACCGTTTCATATTTGCTGCCGCCAACCGGTTTTCTTAACAGGCTGAAGCTTTGGCAATGAAAACTGCGCACGAACATTTTATTGGCCAGGTAAGGCGCCAACTGGTTGAACTGCTGCTGGCTCACGGAACGTGCCAGCGTAATATGCGGCTTGTAGGATCCTGCCTTCAGCTCGAAGGCATCCAGGATCCTGCGGTGCAGCTCCTCCACAGGGCGGGGGTTAGCCACGTTCACATAGAACATATGCTTCGTTTCGCCCTGCCGGCAATGATCAATACGGGAAGTGTATACGGTAAACGCCGACTGGTCAGCCACCAGGGCATCCAGCATATGGATGAACTCCGGCTCATACCTGGCCGGGAACTCCGACCGGAAAAGCGCAATATGCGCCTGTGAAAACGCACCCGGCAAAGGGCCCAGTTCCTCCGCGATCAGGTGCTTGTACATGCTTACATCCTGCACCGTCTGCGCGTCAGGTTGTAATACCAGCATGTAATCATATAATACGTCCTGTTCCATGTCATTATGATTAAGCAATCATCAATTTGAAACAATCACTATCGTTTACAGCATCGCGATAATGATCCCCTCTTTTCACAATACAAATATACAAACTAAATCCATAAATACTAAAATTATTAGCAAAAAATACTAAAAAAAATGGCTGCGGGGTTATTGCCCGTCAGCCACTCCTGCTGTATTTCAGCAGTTTATAAGCTCTTGATGATCGCTGTGAAGTCCGCGGCCACCAGCGACGCGCCGCCGATCAGCCCGCCATCCACATCCGCGCTTGCAAACAGCTCGCCGGCGTTGGATGGTTTCGCGCTGCCGCCGTACAGGATCGTAATGCCCAGCGCCGCTTCACGCCCGAATTTTTCTGCTATGCGCGAGCGGATGAACGCATGCATGTCCTGCGCCTGCTGCGCGCTGGCCGTTAGGCCCGTGCCAATGGCCCAGATGGGCTCATATGCGATCACGATATTTTTTAATGCAGCGGCATCAAGATGGTAAAGGCTTTCTTCCAGCTGCTTTGCTACGAATTCGTTCTGTGTTTCCGCCTTCCTGATCTCCAGCGGTTCGCCGCAGCAGAATATCGGCTTCAGGCCGTTCGCCAGCGCCTGGTCTATCTTTTTAGCCAGCTGCGCATTGGTTTCGGCGAAATATTCCCTGCGCTCGGAGTGCCCGAGGATCACATAGTCCACGCCCACGGAGGCCAGCATTTCGGCTGAAACCTCGCCGGTATAGGCGCCTGATTTTTCACTGGCGCAGTTCTGCGCGGCCAGGTAAATGCCGGGGTAATTGCGGATGATCTGCTTTACCCGTGCCAGGTAAGGAAAAGGAGGGGCAATCACCACTTCCTGGCCTTCTGCCAATTTGATGCCGGCGGAAACGATGTCGTTCACCAGCTGTTCGCCCTGGGCCAGTGTGAGATTCATCTTCCAGTTACCGGCTACAATCTTTTTTCTCATAGACGTTTACTTGCATTTTGATAAGAGGCGCGAAAAATACGCATTTATCCCTGAAATATACGGGTAAGTATTTGCTGGTCCTGTTCGCTGAGCGAGGAGCCCTTGAGCTGCATCCATGAATCGGCGTCGCGCAGGGCTTCTTCGAGCCGGTACCTGTCTGTAAGCCCGGCGCCTCCCCAGCTGAAGGAAGGCTGGTATTTGGGCGGAAAATTGCCGCCAAACACATTGCAGCTCACGCCTACCACGGTGCCGGTGTTGAACATCGTATTGATGCCGCAACGGCTGTAGTCGCCCATGATCAGGCCGCATTTGGTGCCTGCGGGCCAGGCTTCCTGCTTCGCTTCCATCCACACCCGCACTTCGCGCGCGTTGTTCTTCAGGTTGGAGCAACTGGTGTTTGCGCCCAGGTTGCACCATTCGCCGATCACCGCATCGCCGAGGTAACCGTCGTGCGCTTTATTGGAATGGTCGAAAAACACGGAGTTCTTGATCTCCCCGCCCGCCACGCAGCGGTGGCCGATGGACGTGGCGCCGTAAATGCGCGAGCCCATCTTCAGCACGGCATGTTCGCCCATGCCGAAAGACCCGCGGATGAGGCAGCCTTCCATCACCTCGGCATTTTTCCCGATGTAGATAGGGCCGGTAGAGGCGTTCAGCACACTGTGCTCTACTTTGGCGCCGGGTTCCAGGAAGATCTGTTTATGGTTCTCCACCCGGTTGGTTTGGGAGATGGGCGCGCTTTTACGCCCTTTCGTGAGCAACGCAAAGTCTTCCCGGAGAGCGGTATCGTTGAATTGTGCGATATGCCAGGGCTGGTCTATCCGGATAATATCTCCTTCGAAATCGATGCGGCTGGCTGTAGGCATGAAAAAATCGTCGCCGCTTACGGCTTTGGCCAGCAGGCGGCCGTTCTTGTATATCTCCTGGCCGGGCTCCAGCCGGGTTACGGCGGCCACAATGGCGGCAGAGGGGAGGAGGTGCCCGTTCAGCAGGATGGTAATGGCATTTTTAGGTGCTTTTATGAGAGGGAATTTCTCCTGGAGGTAATCCATGGTGAAATAGCTGATGGGATTGGTCCCCAGCCATTTTTCCCATTTTTCCCGGATGGTCAGCAGGCCGATGCGGCATGCGGCAACCGGCCGGGTATGCGTGAAGGGATAAAGCTGGTCGCGTTCAGGCGTGTCAAACAGGATGTAATGCGGGTTCATAGCTGGCTAAAATAAAGAAATCCCGCCGATATAGGACCGGCGGGATTGTTAAAATATGGGAGGACGCCTTATTTCGCGTCTTTTTTGTAACGTTTGTTGAACTTGTCGATACGGCCTGCAGTATCTACCAGTACGTTCTTACCTGTATAGAAGGGGTGAGAAGTATTGGAGATCTCAAGCTTGATCAACGGATACTCGTTACCATCTTCCCATTTCACGGTTTCGCGAGAAGGAGTGGTAGAACGGCTCAGAAAGCTATGCCCGTTAGACATATCTTTAAACACTACGAATCTATAATTTTCCGGATGGATTCCCTGTTTCATATCAAAAAGTTAAATACAGAGCGCAAAGGTAGGAGATTATTTTAAATAAGCCAAGAAATTTTTAGCTTTTCATATTTACGTATTGCAGGGGAATTCCCAGGTTCGCTTCGCGGCATTTTTGTATAACTTCCTGTAAATCATCAATTTTTTTGCCGGTAACGCGTACAATGTCGTCCATGATGGCGGCCTGCACCTTCAGCCCCGCGTCTTTGATGAGCTTCACGATCTTCTTTGCATCTTCCTGCTTGATGCCGTTCCGCACGGGTACCTCCTTTTTAACCACTTTGCCGCTCTGGTAATGCTCCTTGCTGAGATCGTAGATAGAAGCGTCGAGCCCCTGCCGCATGGTACGGCTGATCAGCACCTCGATCACCTGGTCCAGCTTCATTTCTGTTTCTACTTCCAGCTTCAGCTGCAGTTCCTTTTTGTCCAGCTCAATATTTACGTGCGACCCTTTGAAGTCGTAGCGGGTGGTGATTTCCTTTTTTACGGTATTGATGGCGTTGTCGAGGGTTTGGAGGTCTACTTTGCTCACGATGTCGAAAGACGGCATATACGGGCTTTTTAATGGTGAATAAACGAGGGGCAAATATAATAAAAAACCGCTACCGGTAAGGCAGCGGCTTTTTTAATAGAATGGCGGGCGTGAATGGTTACATGGGCAAAAGAGCCACAGCCTATTTGTTGTCTGCAGACTGTATGTTCAACTCGTTTTTGCTTCCACGTATTGAAATGTTATCGTTCTTGAGATATTGTTTGTATTTCTTTAATATGTCTTCCGGCTGTTTTTTGCCGTTGATGTAAAGGTCGTCGCCCTTCTTTTCAACGTTGTAGCTGGCATTGCGGTCTATCAGCTTATCGGCTTCCAGCCCGTCCAGCAGCCGGCGGTAGCCTTCAGTGGCGGCTTCGGCTTTTTTGCGGTCCTGCTCAGCCCTGAGAACATGCTTTTCTGTTTCTATCCGATGCCTTTCTTCATTTTCCTGCTGAATGGCGCGGGTACGGGCCAGGTTTTCTTCCCTGATGTGCCTTGTCCTTTCCTCGTTCTCCTGCTGAATAGCGCGGGTGCGGGCAACATTGTTTTCATGGATGCGCCTTACTTTCTCTTCATTTTCCTGCTGCCTGGCACGGGTACGGGCCAGGTTCTCTTCGTGCTGTACGCGGTTGCGTTCTACATTCCTGGCCTGCATATCGCGGACGCGCGCCATATTCCTCTCCTGCATCTTGTGGGCGCGCATCGCTTCATCTGCCCTGCGGCGCTCTGCGCGTGTTATGCTGGTATCGTAATCGTAATTGAAATTGTAGTTGAAATTGCCGTTCTTCTTCTGCTCTTCAATAGCTTTCTTCACATCGTTCTCTATCTTTTTCCAGTCGATCTTGTCCAGGGATTTTTTAATATCCTGGCTCATCTTTTCCCAGTCCTGGTTCTTCATTTTGTCCTTCATCTCATCGCTGATCTTTTCCCACTGGACCTCTTTCAGCTGTTTGGCGATATCGGCATTCATCTTGTTCCAGTCGATGTTCTTCATGCTCTCGGCTATTTTTTTGTTCATCTCGTTCCAGTCCACCTTTGCCATGCTGGCTTTGATCTGCGCGTTCATCTGGTCCCAGTTGATCTTGCTGACCGCGTCCTGCGCATTTTTCATGGCTTTGGCGAGATCGTCCTGGTTCACCTTCATATTATCGAAATGGAACTGCATGTTTTGCCGGGCCTGCTGCATGTTGAAGTAACTTTCTTCCATGCGTTTGCGGTCTTCGGCGGGCATTTCGTCGATGCTGCTGTATTCTTTTTTATTCCCTTTATCATCTACGATGACGATCTTTTTACCGGGAGCCAGGGTATCGGAATAATAATAGTTGTAACCGTTTGAAGAGCCATATCCCTGATAGATGCCGCTTTTGCTGCCGAAATTGACCCAATCCGGAGGAGTGGGAGGAGCAGGTGGCAGCGGTGCGGCGGCCGGGTAAGGCAAAGCCGCAGGTGAAGGGAATGCCGGTGGTGCAGGCGGTGCCGCCGGAGTGGGGAACGGCGTTGCAGAGGGTGCTGCCGGCGGTGCTGGCGGCACATCAGGTACTGTTATATCTGCCGGCGGGGGCGCTGCGGGCGGCGCAGGGGGCGCGGGCGTTACACCGGGCGCAATGGGCGCCTTCGGCGGAACTGTATCTGAAAAAAGAGACAGTGCTTTTGAAGTAACGGAAAGTTCTTTTTCTTTTTTCTCGTTTTTCCTGCCCGGGTTCAGCCAGGCGATGGAAACGAGGCCGGTAAGAATGATCAGCAGTGCAAGGAACCGTTGGCTATAATTGAGATTTTTCGTTTTCATTTCCATGATGCGTTTAATGCGATGAAGTAAGAGATGTTTATCATGCGCAGCCGCCATGGCCATCGGGTTAGCGGTAATCCGGTACTCCTCGAGCGCCACAAGGGCTTTGGCATAATGCATGGGCTGAACGGTGCCTGCGATCACCAGGTCGTCACAGCAATGTTCCCTTTCCAGGCGGATGTTCCGGGATATCCACCATACAAACGGGTTAAAGAACAGGATGGTTTCAACAATGGACTGGAAGATATTAAGTAGATAATCATTACGCCTGATGTGTGCGAGCTCATGCAGCAGGATGGCTTCCAGCTGTTCCGGGCTCAGGTTGTTCACCATGGCCGCGGGCAGCAGTATCACGGGTTTCAGGAACCCGATCATCACCGGCACCTGCAGGGTTTCGGAAATGAACAGCTGTACTTTTTTCGTGATGCCCATCCGTTTGCCCAGCTCTTTTAAATGGTGCTCCCAGGCCTGTCCTATGGGCGTAACGCCCTGCCTGCGCATATGGCTCAGCTGTGATAGGTCCAGGCAAAGCTTGATGGTCATGACCGTTACTCCGATGATGTATATTGCCACCAGGATAGGGAAGTAGCTCTCCATCCCGGGCATCATCATCTGAAGCCCGTTGTTTTTTACCGGGGCCTGTTGCATGGCATGGGTAATCACAGCAGGGTCCAGCTGCAGCGCGATAGTTTGCTGCACCTGTGCTTCCCGCAGGGCAGACAGCTGGGCGAACAGCGTGGCTATGAACCAGCCGCTGATGCCGGCCAGGCTCAGGAACGACAGGTGGTATTTGGTAGCGGCGCTTGCCTGTGGCCAGAGCCGCAGCACAATACGCAGGCATGCGAATACGAAAAAGGCCTGCCAGAAGGAGTGCAGCAGCGTCCAGCCGAATGCGCGGATCAGATCTTGGGTAAAAGGAAGCAACGAAGTCATGGCAAAATGTTTATTTCTGCTTTTTTTCCATTTCGTTCAGGTACTGGCGGATCATGTCCAGCTCCTCGGGGGAGGAATGGTGATGACCCAGAGCCTGCATCACCAGCTGTGAAGCGGAGCCTTTAAAAACGGTATCTATCATTTTGTTCAGCAACTGCCGTTGGGTAAGCTCACGGTCCACCGCTGCCTCATAAATATGCGTTTTGGCGCTGGCGTCCCGCGTCACCAATCCTTTTTCATGCATGATCTGCATCAGCTTGAGGGTAGTGGTGTAACCCGCTTCCTTCTGCTGCTCCAGTATCTCATGTATTTCCCTGACCGTACTGGCGCCTCTTTCCCAAAGGATAGCCAGTATCTCCAGTTCACTTTCCGTAGGCTTGATGGGCTTGTTCATGTTGATTTCTATTGTAATGATCTCTTATACGAATATCTTCGTAAACGAATGTACGACACTTTTCGTAATAACAAAACTTGTCCCGTTATTTTTGGATAAATGGTATTCCTGCGGGAGGAGCGGAAGCCTTCCGGGCCGTTTCTCTTAATTGCCGTGTAGTTTGCCTGCTGCCGTCGGGGCTCCAGCCGGGAGCGCCGAAAAGGTAATGCCATGCGTCGCGCCAGGAGCGGGCCCTGCGGAGGTCTTTCCAGATGGAGGCCCATTCGTGCGTGGCTATTTTGAGCGGGTTGTAGGTATTGATGTTGGTGGTAAGCCCGTACACCGGCTTTTCATCTTCCTGCTGGAAGGTGCCGAAGAGCCGGTCCCAGATAATGAGCACGCCGGCATGGTTCTTATCCAGGTATTTAAGGTCGGAGGAATGGTGAACGCGGTGATGGGAGGGTGTGTTGAGCACAAATTCCAGTGGGCGCGGCAATTTGTTGATGGCCTCGGTATGGATCC
>CBFHAF010000162.1:0-8293 GCA_965653435.1 uncultured Chitinophaga sp. | reverse complement strand
ATTTAGATCGCAACATGAAGGTGCACAATTTTAATGCAGGTCCTTCTGTATTACCGAATGAAGTGCTCTACAAAGCCAGCAAAGCGCTGATTGACTTTGAGGGTACGGGAATGTCTATCCTTGAGATAGGTCACCGCACGGAACCGTTTGTAGCCGTTATGGAAGAAGCACGCAGTCTGACCCGGGAGTTAATGCAACTGGAAGACGACTTTGAGGTACTTTTCCTTCACGGAGGCGCAACCACCCAATTCATGCAGGTTCCGATGAACCTCCTGGAAAACGGTGAGACCGCCGCCTACATTGATACCGGCGTATGGTCCAACAAAGCGATCAAGGAAGCCAAACTGTTCGGTTATGTAGATGTCACCGCCAGCTCCAAAGACAGCAATTACAATCACATCCCCAAGCAGTTTACGGTACCCCAGCAAGCCAAATACCTGCACATCACCACCAATAATACCATTTATGGTACACAGTGGCAGGCAACCCCTGAAACGGATGTTCCCCTGATTGCAGACATGAGCTCAGACATCCTGAGCCGCCAGATGGATTTTAACCGTTATGCGCTGATATATGCGGGCGTACAGAAAAACATGGGCGCAGCAGGCGCTACCATGGTAGCCGTACGAAAAAGCATGCTCGGCAAGGTGACCCGCAAGATCCCCAGCATCCTGGATTACAGGCTTCATATCGAGAACGGCTCCATGCTCAATACCCCGCCCGTATTTGCAGTATATATTTCCATGCTCACCCTCCGCTGGCTAAAAGGACAGGGTGGCCTGGCTGCTATAGAAAAAGTAAATAATAAAAAAGCCGCGCTCCTGTACGACGAGATCGATCATAACCCCCTCTTCCGCGGGAACGTTGTGAAAGAAGACCGTAGCAAAATGAACGTGACCTTCACCATCGACAAACCGGAGCTGGAAGAAGAGTTCGTGAAATTCTGCAAGAAGGAAGATATCGTGGGCATCAAAGGTCACCGCCTGTCCGGAGGCTTCCGCGCCTCCCTCTACAATGCGCTCCCGCTCGAAAGCGTGGAAGTAATGGTAGATGCAATGAAGTTCTTCTCCCTGAAGAAGGCCTAAGCCAAGCATGATAAAATATTATATATAGAGACTGCCGCACGAAATGCGGCAGTCTTTTTTATTCCTACCCTCCTTTTCTTATTTTTACCGCTCTTAACAGAAAACCAAAGATCATGGCAATTATCAAACCTTTCCGGGCGTTGCGTCCGCAACCCGCGCTGGCTAAAGATGTAGCTGCAAGGCCCTATGACGTGCTCAACTCCAAAGAAGCCGCCGCAGAAGCCGCCGGTAACCCAAATTCCTTCTACCATGTTTCCAAATCGGAAATAGACCTCCCCGAAGGAACAGACATCCACAGTGAAGACGTTTACCGGAAAGCCGCCGAAAACCTGCAACAGCTCCAGGCCTCAGGCACCCTCTTCCATGAAGAAACACCCTGCTATTATATCTATAAACTCGTGATGGACGGCCGCTCCCAGACAGGCCTGGTATGTGTTTCCTCCATCGCCGATTATAACAACGGCATCATCAAGAAACACGAATTCACCCGTCCCGATAAAGAACTGGACCGCATCAACCACATCACCACTACCCGCGCCCAGACCGGCAACGTGTTCCTCGCGTATAACGACGTGCCCGAGCTGAACAGCATCATCGACCACTGGCAGGCACAACATGCGCCCGTGTACGACTTTACAGCGGACGACGGCATCAGCCATACCATCTGGATAGTGAACGAAGCCGCCACCGGTGATCAGATCACGGAATTATTTTATACGAAGGTGCCCGCCACTTACATTGCCGACGGCCACCACCGCGCAGCTTCCGCCGCGCTGGTGCAGAAAGCATCCGGGGAAGACGTCCATTCAGACGCCAACCTCAACTACTTCCTGACCACCATTTTCCCGGCCAGCCAGCTCGCCATCCTGGACTATAACCGCACGGTGAAAGACCTGAACGGCCACAGCAAAGAAGATTTCATCTCCCGGCTCGAATACGACTTTATCGTGGAGGCCATCGGCCACCACGAGCAAAAACCTTCCGGCCTCCACGAATTCAGCATGTACCTGGACCATACCTGGTACCGCCTGGTGGCCCGCGAAGGCACCTACACGGCAGACCCTATCGGCATACTGGACGTGACCATCCTCCAGAACAACGTGCTGGACAAGCTGCTGGGCATCAAAGATCCCAGGACGGACAAACGCATCGATTTCGTAGGCGGCATCCGCGGCCTTGGCGAGCTCGTGAAAAGGGTGGACAGCGGTGAAATGGCCGTGGCCTTCGCTCTGTACCCCGTTACCATCCAGCAATTGTTCGACATTGCAGACAGCGGGAACGTAATGCCTCCCAAGTCCACCTGGTTTGAGCCCAAACTCCGCGACGGGCTGCTCACCCACCTCATCTGATTGCTCCCGGGAGCGCCGGCCCCGCCCTGCTGCGGGGTCAGCGCTTTTTTCTTACATTTACATAAAACGAACCGAACGATGGAATGGCAAAAGGCTGCTAAAAAATGGTCCCTTGTGCTGGCGGGTATCCTTTCCGTACAGTGGGCAATTGCACAGGATAACGGCGAACTGCAAAACACCGCACGCACTTTCCTGCGCAGCGGGGACTACGCGAACGCGATCCTGGTGCTCAACCAGGCCATACAATCCGCTCCCGACGATATAAACCTGAGAAAAGACCTGGCCTTCGCCTATTATCTCAAAGGCGACTACAACAGGGCATATACGGTGGTTTCGCCGCTGGTGGACAAAAAAGAGGCGGACATCCATCTCTTCCAGATCGCGGGCAACATCTACCAAAGCAAGCAGGACTGGAAAGGCGCCGAAAAGCTTTACCAGCGCGGCTTACGCAAGTTCCCCAACAGCGGAGAGCTGCACAACGACTACGGCGACCTGCTGCAGAACATGAAGAACTTCGACGGCGCTTTGCGTTACTGGGTGAAAGGCATTGAAGTGGACCCGAACTTCCCTGGCAACTACTACCACGCCGCCAGGAGCTACCTCTGGACCAAAGAGCCTATCTGGGCCATCCTTTACGGAGAAACCTTCATCAACCTCGAAAGTTATACCACGCGCACCGCCGAGATCAGGGATATAGTGCTGGAATGTTACAAAAAACTTTTCGACGATCCGGATATTTTCAACAGTGTGCCTGTTGAAAGCACCGACCGGAAAGGCAAAAAAGCCCCGGATGTCGGTTTCATGGAAGCTTACAAAAGCATCATGGCCAAACAGGTAAGCGTGATCGCCACCGGCATAGAGCCGCAATCGCTCGTAATGCTGCGCACGCGTTTTTTGCTTGACTGGTATAACTTTTATGCACTGAAATACCCTTACGCCCTCTTCGATTTCCAGCGCAAGCTGCTGAGGGACGGAATGTTCGAATCATATAACCAATGGCTGTTCGGCCCCGCGGCCAATGCCGCAGAATACAAATCCTGGACGGCCCTGCATAAAGCGGAATACGACAGCTTCTCCGCCTGGCAGCGCAACCATCCTTTGAAGCTGAGGGAAGAAGAATTTTACAACACCGGCAAACTGGCAACGATCAAGTAGGGCCCGGCCCGCGGGCGGAAGCGGGAAATACAGCATGGCAGGCCGGTTCAATACAACAACAAGAATCTAAACCATAGCACTTATGCTGATCGCAAAACACCAAAACATTATTGACAAAGCGGTAAAAGCCAACCAGGAAAGAACCTTTTATGCGCAGTACCCTGAACACCCCAAGGCTTACGGCGACGAAGCGCCCCCGCAGGGAGAAGCTTCGTTCAAAGAATTGCTGGGCAAACCCTTTCCACGGCTGAAACAAAAAGTGGTTGAAAGCTGGCACGGAGAAGAAGTGAGCCCTTATACGCTTCAGCCCCTCGGCATTACCTATCCCCTTATTGCCACAGAAGAGCTGGTGAAAGCCGGCAAACGCGCCGGTCAGCGCTGGTCGCAGCTTTCCGTGGCAGACAGGGCGGGGATTCTCACTGAGACGCTTGAAAAGATCCAGCACCATTACTTCGAGATCGCGCATGCCACCATGCATACCACCGGCCAGAGCTACATGATGACCAACCAGCCCAGCGGCCCCCATGCGAACGACCGCGCCCTCGAAGCCATTGCCATGGGGTATGCCCAGCTGCAACATTTCCCCGAACATCAAACCTGGGAGAAACCCATGGGTAAGATCAGCGTGAAGCTGGAAAAAACTTTCAGGCCCGTTCCCAAAGGCCTCGGCCTAGTGATCGGCTGCTCCACCTTTCCCGTTTGGAACTCGCTGCCGGGCATGTATGCGGACCTCATCACCGGCAACGCCGTGATCGTAAAACCGCATCCCAGGGCCGTGCTGCCCATCGCTATCGTGGTAGCCGCCATCCAGCAGGTGCTGGAAGAGAACGGCCAGGATCCTTACACCTGCCAGCTTGCGGCAGATAATTCCGCTGCGCCCATCACCAAAGCGCTTTGCGAGCATCCTGACGTGGCGCTGATCGATTATACCGGTGGCAGCGCCTTCGGCAACTATGTGGAATCGCTTGCTTCGCCCCGCAAAACGGTGTTCACCGAAAAAGCGGGCGTCAACTCAGTGATCCTAGACTCAGTAAAAGATATAGACGCCGTGATGCAGAACCTCGCCTTTTCCGTGAGCCTGTATTCAGGGCAGATGTGTACTGCACCGCAAAACTTCTTCATCCCCGAAAGCGGCATCGATACGCCCAACGGGAAAATTTCCTACGACGAAGCAGCCCAGAAATTCAAGGCCGCCATCGAGGGGCTCGTGAACAATCCCAAGATGGGCGCAGGCACACTGGGTGCGGTACAGAACGAAGCCACCCTTCAGCGCGTGAAAGCCGCCGGTGAAACCGGCGCAAAAGTGCTGCTGAGCGGCGCGCCGGTTACCAACGAAGAATTTGCAGGCGCAAGGACCTATTCACCTACCGTGCTGGAAGTGAATGCCAGCGATACGGAAATATTTGAGCAGGAGCTGTTCGGCCCGGTAGTATTGCTCGTGAAAACGAAAGATACCGCCCAGTCCATCGAGCTGGCGCGCGGCATGGCGGACAAACACGGCGCCATCACCTGCGCTGCGTATACCACCAACGACGCCGTGAAAGAAAAGATCACCGATGCGATGAACAGCGTGTTCACCCCGGTGTCTTTCAACTTTACCGGTTTCATCTGGGTGAACCAGCACGCCGCGTTTTCGGACCTGCACGTTTCCGGCGGCAACCCTGCCGGCAACGCCAGCTTCACCAATCCTGAGTTTATCGTGAAGCGGTTCGTGTGGGTGGGGAACAGAACATATGTTGACTAAACGCCCGACAATATGCAAATGAATGCACGGATACTTTCCCTGATGACCGTGGTGGGATTTGTTGCCTGTCAACAAGCCCCCAAAGCGGACAAAGCGGCCGTTAGCGACGCGCAGGCGGTTACCATTCCCGAAGGCAGCAAAACCCACCGGCTGGATACCGCTGCCAGTATGCTGTTCTGGATCGGGACCAAGCCTACCGGCGAACATAAAGGCTCTTTCCGTTTTTCCGGCGGGGAACTGTACACCAAAGACAGCTCGCTCACCGGCGGCCACTTTTCCATCAACATCAACAGTATCGCCAACCTGGACCTCAGTGCCCAGCCTGACATGAAAAAGAAGCTGGAAGATGAGCTCCGCGGTGAGAATTTCTTTGATGCGGCAAAATATCCCGTTGCACGTTTCGAGATCACGGAAGTAAGCCCTTACCATCCTGCGCCGGACGATAACGGCGTATTGCTGAAAGACGCGACCCATATGATCAAGGGTAATCTCACCATCAAAAATGCCACGAAGAACATCACCTTCCCGGCCAAGGTTGTTTTTACCGGCGGTAAAGTGAAAGGTGAGGCGAATTTCAACATAGACCGCACCCAGTGGGGCATGACCTACAGGGCGGATAAATCCTTACAGGATAAGCTGATCAATTCCGTTGTAAATATTCATTTTGAAATAGTGACCCACTAGATACAGGGGCCGCCTTACTGGCGGCCCTTTCCTTTCCATTACCGATTATTTTCGTTAAATTGGTAGAAACAAGCTCCGTTTTATGGAAACGAATCAACAACGGGACGAACGCCTCTGGCGTATAGCCAAATCCCGCGCACAATTCCGTACCCATCTGATGACCTACCTGATCGTCAATGGTTTCCTGTGGGTGATCTGGTTGCTGACGGACAGCGAGCACAACGGTGTTCCCTGGCCCGTATGGCCTATGGCCGGCTGGGGCCTCGGGCTTGCGTTCGCTTATTACAATGCTTTCCACAAAGACCCGTTTGGCGATGCCACCCGCGAATACGAGAAGCTGCAGCAGGAAAAGCAGCAGCGAGGCGAATAACCCAAAACTACCATCATGCACCACCCCGCCCGGCTTTTTGATGTTATTCCACATCAACTGAAAAACTATTCCAAACATGATATGCTGGCGTCCAAAGAAGAAGGCGCATGGAAAACCTACAGCACCGAAGAAGTGGCCGGCATCGTTCAACGCTTCAGCTCAGGCCTGCTGCAGCTGGGCACCGGCGGCACCGGCCTCACACCCGACGCGCAGGACAAGATCGCCATCATCAGCCGTAACCGCCCCGAATGGATCCTGACGGACCTCGCCTGCCAGCAGGTAGGCGCTGTGCTCGTTCCCATTTACCCGACTATAGGCCAGCCGGAGCTTGTTTATGTGCTGAACGATTCGGAAGCCCACATCCTTTTCGTGGACGATATGGATATGTACGAAAAAGTGCAGGCCCAACGCGACAAATTCCCCACTATCAGGGAGATCTATTCCTTCGAACGCATCCCCGGGGTAAAACACTGGACGGACATCCTTGCAGCCGCCTCCACCACGGATGTGGCGAGAATAGAGGCCATCAAGAACAGCATCACGCCGGAAACGCTCGTCACCATCATATACACTTCCGGCACCACCGGCGTCCCCAAAGGGGTTATGCTGGATCACGGCAACATCATGAGCAATGTGGAAGCCTGCATTCCCATTCTGCCCGTCAACGAAAGCGCGCGGGCATTGAGCTTCCTGCCGCTGAACCATATTTTCGAGCGGATGGTCACCTATGTGTACCTCACTGCCGGTGTTTCCATCTATTACGCGGAAAGCATGGAAGCCATTTCAGACAATCTCAAAGAGGTTAAGCCCAGCATATTCACAACAGTGCCCAGGCTGCTGGAAAAGGTCTACGAAAAAGTGATGACCCGCGGCAACGCCCTGACCGGCCTCCAGCGCGCGATATTCTTCCGCGCCGTGGAGCTGGCCCAGCGTTACGAGATCAACAAACAGCAGGGGCCATGGTACAATCTCCAGCTGGCCATTGCCAGGAAACTGGTGTTCAGCAAATGGAAAGAAGCCATGGGCGGCAACCTGGAATGCATCGTGACCGGCGCCGCCGCCGCACAGACCAGGCTGCTCCGGATATTTACCGCGGCCGGCTTCTCTATCCTGGAAGGGTACGGCCTTACGGAAACCTCCCCTGTGATAGCCGTAAACGGCAAAGACCCCAAAGACCGCATGTTCGGCACCGTAGGGCCGGTGATCAGCAACGTGCAGGTAAAGCTGGCTGAGGACGGCGAAATACTGGTGAAAGGCCGCAACGTGACCAGGGGCTATTACAAAAATCCCGGCCTTACCGCCGAAACCATCCGGGACGGCTGGTTCCACACGGGAGATATCGGTGTGATGATAAAGGACAAGTTCCTCAAGATCACGGACCGCAAAAAGGAGCTGTTCAAAACCTCCGGCGGAAAGTTCGTGGCCCCGCAGCCCATCGAAAACAAATTCAAGGAATCGCCTTTCATAGAGCAGATCATGGTGGTAGGGGCCGACCGCAAGTTCACCGGCGCCCTCATCGTGCCGAACTTCGGCAACCTGAAAGACTGGGCCCGCACGAACGATGTGACCTTCTCCTCAAAGGAGGAAGCCGTGAAAGACCCGAAGGTGAAGGCCCTGTACCGGCAGGCGGTAGAACAGTTCAACCGCTCGTTCAACCATATAGAACAGGTAAAGAAATTCGAGCTCATGGCGGGAGAATGGTCGGTAGAAGGCGGGGAGCTGACGCCCACCATGAAACTGAAGCGGAAAGTGATCGAAAGCAAGTACCAGGAGGCGATTGAGCATATTTACGCCTAAAAACGAGGAAATTTGGTAAAAAATATTATTTTTGCGCTCCTGCTGAGAAGCGGAATGGCCCGGTAGTTCAATGGATAGAATAGAAGTTTCCTAAACTTTAGATACAAGT
>CBFHAF010000161.1:0-8326 GCA_965653435.1 uncultured Chitinophaga sp. | reverse complement strand
TACGAAGCTGGGAAAGGAATACTGGGATGAACTGTGTGAATACCACCTGAATCAAATTTCCCTGATAAAGCCCGACAAACGGGATTACGAGGAATTCATCGGCGTTGGCCTCGTACCCATGGAACTGATCAACCTGTTCAAGGTCAGGAAGAAACTGGGGCTGGATATTCCGGAAATAGACCATGAGCTTTTCAGAACGCCGATGGCGGCGTATCCGCGGATACCTACAGGATACAACGAACAACACGATATCATTTACCAGATCGTAAAAAGAACGGCCGAAACCCGGAACCAGTATACCTATGAAGAGATATCGGATTACATCAAACAGACATACGGGGCGGAAGAAAAAGACCTGTTCCTATAATGGGCCGCACACAGGCCCACCGTGACTTCAGGGCCCAATTTCTGCCAGAATGACATGGCCGTATTGATCTGCACATTATTTGGTATACCCTGTTAGGAAAAGGAGAAAAGGAAAAATGTCAATTCATCTTACACCTGACAACAAGTTGAAAAAGCTCATCGTAGTAGGCGACCGTGTGCTGATCAAGACCATGCGGCCCAATGAGCGCACCGAAAGCGGGCTGTACCTGCCTCCGGGCATCCAGGAAAAGGAAAAGGTACAGCAGGGCTACGTGATCAAAACGGGCCCCGGGTATGCCATTCCTGCGGCCGCTGAAGAAGGCGAGTCCTGGAAGCCGGAAGAGGACAAAGTAAAATACATTCCCCTGCAGGCCCGTGAAGGAGACCTGGCTATCTTCCTGCTGAATGCGTCCACGGAAGTGGTGTACCAGGGAGAGAAATATTTCATCGTGCCGCAAAGTGCGATCCTGATGCTGGAGAGGGAAGAAGAACTTTAGCGGTTGAAATACGCTGCATCTAAAAAAGCCCGTTTGATGAACGGGCTTTTTTAGTGTTTTACATCAGCACTTTTCGGGTGGTGTAGATATATTGTTTGTCTTTGGCAAAATAGATGTTCAGCACTTCAAAGGTTTCCGGGTCTGCGCCTTATACATCTCCCCCAATTCGGTAACATCTTTTGTTGTCCTTTGCGAAATCCAGTTGCCATACAAAGCTTTCCGGGTCTGCCTGTTTAATGGGGTAAGAATTATAACAAATGCCCAGGCCTTCGATCAGGAAATAACCGTTTCCTGCGGGTATGTCTTTTACTGATGATAGTTTCACCGGTTTCGTCCACATGGCATGAATTTCTGATCCCGATAAATAATTATCTTGCTTTCACTGAACGTAAAAATATGAAACAAACAGATATCCTGATAATAGGCGCAGGAGCAGCAGGTTTGATGGCCGCTTATACATTGTCGAAAGCCGGCAGGAAAGTGATCGTATTGGAAGCGAGGAACAGGACAGGCGGGCGTATCCATACAGTCAGCAACCACCGGCAATCAACACCGCTCGAGACAGGCGCCGAATTCATTCATGGCAACCTCCCCGTTACCCTGGGGCTTTTGAAAGAAGCGGGTATCAGTTATACCAAGACCTATTTCGAGATCCTGCGCAACAATAACGGGCAGTTTGAACAGGAAGAAGAGATCATCGACGGATGGGATGAGCTGTTGAACACCATGCATCAATTGGAACAGGACATGCCCCTGCATGATTTCCTGCAACAGTATTTTCCAGGTCCGCAATATGCAAAGATGCGCACCATGGTGGAATCCTATGCTATGGGATACGATACCGCCGATACGCACGATGTGAGCACCTTTGCCATACGCAGTGAATGGGAAAATGAAGATGAGGAAGCGCAGTACCGCATCGATGCCGGTTATGGCGCCATCATCCGGTATCTTGCAGAAGAATGCAGTAAGGCAGGCTGTGAGATTCTGCTCAATAAAGTGGCCCGGGAAATCAACTGGAAGGAAAATGAAGTGAAGGTTATTACACAGGACAAGTTCCAATACGAAGCATCCAAACTGATCCTCGCGATGCCGCTTGGTGTATTGCGCGCGCCCGCCGGGCGGGAAGGCGCTCTTGTTTTCCAGCCTGCTTTGCAGCGGCAAATGGAAGCCATTCACCATATCGGCTTCGGCAGGATCACCAAAATATTGTTGTCGTTCAAAACGCCTTTCTGGATGGCCCATGATATCTTCAGGATATCGCGTGAGGCTGCTACCAAACTGGTCTTATCCAATGAAACCATCCCTACTTTCTGGACACAGCCGGACCCCTCCCTCCCGATGCTCACCGGCTGGCTCGGAGGCCCGCCGGCACTGGCACTGCAGCATTTGAAGGATGAAGACATCATGCGGACAGCGCTTGCATCCCTTGGAAATATTTTCAACACACCGGCCGCAACCCTCGAGGCCGCATTGCTTCATTGGCAAATTGCCGACTGGACTGCCGACCCTTACACCCGCGGCTCTTATGCCTATGATACCGTAGGCAGCTCGCAGGCGCGGGAACTGCTGTCGGAGGCGGTTGATGAGACCATCTATTTTGCCGGTGAATACCTCTATGATGGTGCTGCGATGGGCACGGTAGAAGCAGCCCTCACCAGCGGAAAAAATACTGCTGGATCGATACTGTCGCATTGAGCCGTTAAACAGCCTTCAATATGCCTCGTTCAGCCCCTTCGGGGTTGCGATCGTTGGAGGTATCAAAATAATTGAGTGCGAATAAGTTTTTAAAAAAAAAGCGCCTTATCAAATTTGGCTATAGGATCCGGTGAAAGCTGTTCTACAAGGCCGACACCGTTGTTGCATCTACTTTCCGTTTAAAATCGAACCAAAGCGTTTTGCCTTTAATGGCATTGATTAAGATGATTAATATCTATTCAATTCATAACGGTATTACTATCAAAAAGGGATCCACTCGGGGATATGTGGTGGATCACATCGATATGTAAAAAAAGCAGGCTTTACGGCCTGCTTTTTTTACATGAGACAGAATTGTTTATACGGATTTTTATTTTTATTGGTTTTATAACGACTATCACCTCTTCGGATGATCTTAGTCGTATTGCGAGGCTGCAGGAACTGCTACCTTTAGGCTGCTTAAATGAAAATTATCATGCAAAATCAATCGTTTGATCCGATAGCGTTACTGCAAAAGGAAGCGCCTGAAGTAGCCCGCGCTTTCGATGCACTCATTCAATCCATCGTAAAGTCGAAGGGCCTGGATGAAAAAACAAAACAGTTGATATATATTGCCATGAAGGCTGCACAAGGAGATACGCAGGCAGTGACCTTCCATATCCTGATGGCGAAAAATGCAGGTGCTTCTAAATCCGAAGTTATCGACGCCTTGCTGGTGACTTTAACTACGAGTGGCATCAAAGGTATTGCTACGGGCTTACCCGCTGTTGGCGGCATATTTGAGAACTAAACTTTTGACGATATGAACAAAGAGTGGCACTCAAAAAACCCCATGCCTCCAAAGGCGACAATATCACAGCGCATTGAATGGCATCTTGCACATCGTAAACATTGTGCCTGCAGGCCTGTACCTGCGAAATTGCTGGAAGAAATGAAAAAACGCGGAATAGTGTGACTCTAAAAGCCCGGAGCAAGATAGATCGCAGATGGAGATGGTTTTCCGATCTTTTTCTCTATAGTACTGCGTGGCATATGGATATTGCGCAAGGACTCAGCGGTTTTCAGAGGTATTTCGGGACGGGAATAAATGGAAAAACCCGCTGAAACTTTCGTTTGCAGCGGGTTTGAGTGTCATTATGTACCGGGTGGGCGTTATTGGTTCCGGTACAACTGTTGCCCGACCTGGATTCGAACCAAGACAAACAGAACCAAAATCTGTCGTACTACCATTATACTATCGGGCAATCGTTCGTTGGGATTGCAAAAGTAGACTTTTTTCTATTTCTTCCAAAAAAGTTGGCGTTTTTTTCCGTAAAACCTTACCTGAGTGCGCGCTCAGCCAGCGTTTTACGCACTTTTTCAACGATCAGCTCCGGCGCCAGCTGCTGCATGCAGGCATGGTCCCCACGAAAGCAGGGCTTGTTCCCGAAAACGGAACAGGGGCGGCAATACAGGTCAATCTGCACCGCGTTCTCCTCCTTCTGAGCGAAACCCATAAACCCCGCATAAGGGTGCGTGGCGCCCCATACGGACACCACCGGCACGCCGTACAGCGATGCAAGGTGCATGTTGGCGGAATCCATGCTCACCATCAGCGACAGGCCGCTGATAATGCGCAGCTCTTCATTCAGGCTGAATCTGCCCGCCATCACTTTCAGCCGGGCGTCTCCGGCAGCCAGCGTTTCCAGCTTCGCTACTTCTTCTTTCCCGCCGCCGAACAGCAGGATTTCCACGTCTTCCTCACGCAGTATCTGCCCGATGACCTGCTGCATTTTTTCGAGCGGATAGGTCTTTTCAAGGTAAGTGGCAAAGGGCGCGATGCCGATTTGTTTTTTGCCTGCCGCGGGCTGCTGCGGCAGTGTTCCGGACAATGCCGGGTCGAAGGTATATCCCAGGCCGGTGAACACGTCGCGGTAACGGTCTATGGTGGTTTTCAGGGGTTTAAATTCCTTGTTTCCCTTCCGGGTCAACGCTTTTTTGCCGGCCCTCCCCTTGTCGATGACCGATACGCGGATGCCGGATAATTTGTAGAACGTTCTCACGATGCGCGAGCGCAGCACATGATGCAGATCGGCCACGGCGCTGATGCCGGGATGTGCTTTGCGGATGGCCCTGAACAGGCGGTACAGGCCTTTCAGTCCTTTGTGCGCTCCTTTCAGGTCGGCGGGAAAAAATACGAGGCGGGGAATGCCCTCGCACAACGCGCCCCAGTTCTTATTCGTTACGAATACGATAACCAGCTCCGGATGCGCGTCCAGCAACTGTTTCATAACGGGAATGGTCATGGCCACGTCGCCCATCGCGGAAAAACGGATGGCCAGGATCGTGTTCTTATCAGGGCTTTTGGCCATACAGCACGGGGTTAAGCGAAGGATCGTTGTACATCTTCATCTGCCTGTATACTTTCATGTATTTGCGGCCCTTGCCGATGTCTTCCAGCAGCTCTTCGATAGCAGCGGAAAGGTCGCGCTGCTGCTCCAGCAGGATGTCCAGCTTTTTACGGCAGGCTTCGCGGTGGGCTTCAGTGGCATCCGCCCTGTTCGCCTCCTCGCGCATATGCCAGATCTTGAGGCCCAGGATGGAAAGGCGGTCTATGGCCCAGGCCGGGCTTTCGGTGTTGATGGACGCGCCCGGAACGGGGATCACATCTTTGTATTTATCTAAAAAATAGCTGTCGATATACTCCACCAGGTCCGTCCTTTCCTGGTTGCTGCGGTCTATCCAGCGCTTCATTTCCAGCGCCCTCACAGGGTCGATGCCCGGATCGCGGATCACATCTTCCAGGTGCCACTGCACCGTATCGATCCAGTTTTTGGCATACAAAAGATGTTCTATCGTGGTCTTTTCAAAAGGATTTTCAATAACACGGTGGATATCATCGTGAATGTGATAATCCCGTATGCTCTGGTCGAATGTGCTGATACAAAGTGCGGTAAACATGCAGCAAATGTAAACTGGAATTTTGAAAATCCCGCATCAGGCGCGGCGGTTCAGGGCAAAAAAAAGGCAGACTGTAGAAACAGGTGCCGGGCATAAAATCATGTGAATGTTCGAGAATGCAATTGTGTAGGCTTTCAATGGTTCTCTAAAGAGGGCTTTGAAAATCATTAAAATTGCTAAAATCTTCATATTCATGCATGTTATTAGCATGTTGGAGACGCCCGCAACATGACTAACAACGATGCATGGATCAAAAAAATGCTATGGAAAATCAATGGTGGAGATTTTCCGTGTCTTTCTGGTTATATCTTCTCTACAGGTATTGTCCGGGTTATTTAGTTATGACTGTTGACATCTGTGTTAGGGTAAATTGGCATTAACATATCCTTTGTCTTAAGGCTACCCCGAAATTACGAGGAACGGCTGTAATATTTCCGCAGTGGAAAAAATTAAGTGTTGTTACATCTAAATTATTGTAAACCGGAAAGTTGCACTATAAAAAAGGGTGCGCCACTTCCGCAGCGCACCCTTTTCCGCAGTGAAAACGGCTATTTGAGCTCTTTTTTAGCGAAAAGGTATAAAGGAATACCCAGCAGGATGATGCCCAGGCCGGGAATGGCATATCTCGGCTCATAAATGAGCAGCAATATGGCGAGGCTCAGCGCCACCAGAACGTAAATGGCGGGCAGCACCGGGTACCCGAAGGCCTTGTAGCTGCGGGGCACGTCGGGCCTGGTTTTGCGGAGGATGAAGATGCCCAGGATGGTGATCACGTAAAACACGAGCACCCCGAATATCACCATCGCCAGCAGGTCGCCATACTTGCCGCTGAGGCAGAGCAGGCTGGCCCAGAGGGCCTGTAACCAGAGGCCGTAACCCGGTACATCAAAGCGGTTCAGCTCGCCCGCTTTGCGGAAGAACAGGCCGTCTTTGGCCATGGTATAATAGATCCTTGCCCCGGAAAGAATAAGGCCGTTATTGCAGCCGAAAGTCGAAATAATGATCATGATCGCGATCGTATATGCGCCAACGCCTGCCCCGAAAATGTTTTCCGCGGCAGCAACGCCTACCCTGTCCTGCTCTGCGAATGCGATCTCGTTGAACGGCAGTACGGCCAGGTACATGAGGTTGGTGGACACATAGATGATGGTAACGATGAAAGTGCCCAGGAACAAGGCCCTGCCGATGTTCTTCTGCGGATTCTTGATCTCCCCGGCAATGAAGGTCACATTGTTCCAGGAATCGCTGGAAAACAGCGTTCCTTTCATGGAAACGGCGATGGCGCCCAGGAAAGCCATGCCGGTGAGCGCGGAGGTCACCACCTGGCCGTCCACCAGGCTAAGGCTGGCATTGCTCCAGGCATTCTCCCAGTTGGCGTTCCATATCTCCGCTTTAGCGCCCAGGATAAGGCCGAATACGATCAAACCGAAGAGGGAAAAGAGCTTGGTGAAGGTGAATACCGTCTGGATGATCTTCCCGTTCTTGACGCCCCGCGTATTGATGTAGGTAAGCAGCATGATGGAGGCAATGGCCACAAGCTGGGCCATATTTACGGGAAAACCCGCTACCGACCATAACACGTTCTTTTCGCCCAAAGCCGGCTCCAGGTAGCCCAGGTACTTGGCAAAGGCCATGGCCACCGCCGCAATGGTACCGGTCTGGATGACGCCGAACTGCGTCCAGCCGAAAAGGAAAGCGATAAAAGGATTGTAGGCTTCGCGGAGGTATACGTACTGGCCGCCCGCTTTGGGGAACATGCCAGACAGCTCGCCATAGCTAAGCGCCGCGATCAGGGTTACCACCCCGGCCAGCACCCACATGGCCATCATCCAGCCGGCGGAGCCCACGGAACGGGCCACTTCCGCGGATACAATAAAAATACCGGATCCAATCATGGAACCGGCAACTATCATGGTGGCGTCCACCAGACTGAGACTTGGTTTAAAAGAGTTTTCCTGGTTGATTGCTGACATAAAGGTTGATGAATGGTTGATAAAAAAATCCCGGCAGATTGCCGGGATTAAATGTAGTTATTTCCGTTCATTATTTTTTCGGCGCCTCCGCATTCAGTTCTTTGATCACTTCAGCGGTAATGTTATACGCTTCATCCTTGTAGAGGATGTTGCTGGCCCCTTCCCTGTAGGAGAAGATGAAAGCATAACGCTTGTCTGCA
Organism: uncultured Chitinophaga sp.; assembly: GCA_965653435.1. Lineage (GTDB taxonomy): Bacteria > Bacteroidota > Bacteroidia > Chitinophagales > Chitinophagaceae > Chitinophaga. The sequence continues at coordinate 652 of CBFHAF010000161.1, read as the reverse complement.
TTGTACTTTTTGATCGTCTCCGTCAGGCGTTTCTGGAGGTCTTCGTTGAACTGTGCTTCCTGCGTTTGCAGCTGTGCGATCAGGTTCTGCTTGTATTGCTCATGCTGCTGCGCTTTCTTCTGAAGGCCTGCTTCTGCAGCCTGGCCTTCCTGCTGGGTCATGGTTGGGGCGCGTTGCTGAAGCGAATAAAGTTCGTTCTGCAATTGCCTTTCCCTCCCTACGATGTCGTTCTGTGCCCCTTCTTTTTTTCTATCGAGTTCTGCTTTCTTTTCTTTGAAGTAGTTGTAATGCGCTTCCAGGGAGTCAATATCTACATATGCCAGCTTTTGGCTTGCTCCGCCGGCTGCACCTGCTGCCTGAACCGAAGAGTCGGCGCCGGTTGTTGCTGCGGTCTTGTTGTTACCCTGCTGGCACGCCGCGAATACTCCGGCAATCGCCGCCAGGAAAATTCCATTTTTCACAAAAAGTTGACGAGTGTACATGTTGATCGGTAGATTTTAACCCTTTAAATTGAAATAGAAAATCTTGTGGCGGCTAAAATAACATTTTTGGGATATAAAAAAACGTTAAAATGAAATTCGTGGAAAGAAAGTGTGGGTAAGGGTTTGGAAGCTGCCAAAGGGAACAAGAAAAAAAGGAGGGCCTTTGCCCT
>CBFHAF010000160.1:0-8347 GCA_965653435.1 uncultured Chitinophaga sp. | reverse complement strand
ATCCGCGTTTCCAGCGCGGTACTAACCTGCGGGATGCTGTTGGTGTAGATCAACCGCGGCCAGCGCAGGGTGTCGGTCTGGCCCGGGTAGCGGATATACAGGTACCAGTAATGCGGATGCGGCGATGCGATCCAGTTGAGATGGCCGCTGAACAGCGGTACGAACGTCTGGCGGCTGTCGCAGATATTGACCTTCAGCTGAGGCTGCGCCAGGGTATCGAAAATATCTTTGTAAATGCCTTCCGTAAGCCAGGAGTCGGCGATGAAAATGCCGGCGGCAGGGTAGGAGCTGATGATATTCGGTGCGGAAAGATCGAGATGGAAATCGATCTCTTTCCGGCGGCAAACTTCTTCGAATGTTTCGAAGTTTTTGTAAGGCACCTGCAGGAACAGCTGCTGGCGGAGGCCGAAGCGCACATCTTCCACTCTTGCGGCTTCCGCCGCTTCCAGGATCTCCTGCAGATAGCCGGGCGATATGATGCCCCCGGTGAAATTAAACCGTACCAGATGTGATTGCTTGGCCATGATGAGTGGTTTTAATGGAAGGAAGCGCCTGTTCCAGCAGCCTCAGTACTTCAGGCCGGCAGCTTCCGCAGCCCATGCCCGCGCCGCTGGCACGGCAAACGCCGTCCAGGTCCGTATGCCCGCCGCGGATGGCTTCTTTGATATTCCCGTCGCCCACATTGCCGCAGGAGCAGATGAGCTTGCCCAGCACCGGCGCGCCTTTTTTGCCTGAACGGAGCAGCTCCAGGCGTTTGTCCGACAATTCGGTCTTCTGCCTGATGAGGTCGCGGAATTCCGCCAGCTCGCTTTTATCGCCGATGAGGATGGCGCCCACCAGCTTGTCCTGGTGGATGATACATTTTTTATAATAACGTTTCGCCTTGTCTATGAATATCACTTCTTCATATGCGGGGTCGCCGGGTGTTTCCACCATGCCGAGCGAGCAGAGGTCCATGCCCTGCACTTTCAGGATGTTGATGAACAGTGATCCTTCATAGTGGTCTGCAATGTCGCCATTGAGGAAGCGCGCTACCACTGTGGCTTGCTGCTCCGCGGCGGCGGTAATGCCGTAGAGCACGTTTTCGAACGCGGCGATCTCGCCGATAGCGAAAATGGAAGGGTCGCTGGTTTGCAGGTAGGGGTTCACCACCACGCCGCGGTTGCATTCCAGTTTCGCGGCCTGCGCCAGCTCTATGTTCGGTATGGTGCCGATGGAAAACACCACTGCCTGGCAATCGATGTAGCGGCCGCTTTTCAGGCGGATGCCTTCTACCTGGCGGGTGCCGGAGAATTGTTCTATCTCGTCGTTGAAGAATATTTCTATGTCCCTTTCTTTCAGTTCTTCGCTGAGCAGCTGTGCGCCGAGCGCGTCCAGCTGGCGGTCCATAAGCCGCGAAGTACGCTGGATCACGGCCACGCTGATGTTCATTTCACGGAGGGAAGCCGCCAGCTCGATGCCCAGCAGGCCGCCGCCGGCAATCACCACTCTTCCTTTTTCCGGGGAGATGTGCTGCATGAAATCGTCCGCATTCCTGCGGGTGCGCATGGTGAAGATGCCGTTCATTTCCGGCGTGTCTTTGAGCGTGGCCGCCCTGCTGCCGGTGGCGAGGATGAGCACGTCGTAATCGTGTACGGCGCCTTTGCTGTCGGTCACCTGCTTGCGTTCCCTGTCTATGTGCTCAACGCTTACGCCGCGGTGCAGGTTGATGTTGAGCGCTGCTTCTTCGGTGTCGGACATCTTCACCAGCTGCGTCCATTGCTGGGCGCCGCTGATGTAGTCCGGCAGCATAACGCGGTTATAAAAAGGCAGATCTTCCTTGCTGAATACGGTGATGGGGTCGGTCCGGTTCAATCCCCGGTAGGAGCGTACAAAGCCGCATGCGCCTGCGCCCGCACCGATCACGATTATTTTCTGCGGCGGTTTGTTGTACTTCGCTACTTCCACGGCGGCAAACTTCAGGTCCGGCTGCCGGGAGATCGGATCGGTGAGGTTGTTGGTGAGATTGTTCGCCCGGTTCAGGTCGTTCTGCAGGATCTTGCCCCAGTGCATGGGCAGGAAAACGACGCCCGGCTTGATGTCGCGGCTGATCTTCGCTTTCACGCGCACCTGCCCGCGCGGGCTGGTCACTTCCACCAGGTCGTCCTGCCGGATGTTGCGTGCTTCGGCATCGTCCGGGTGAATTTCAAGGAAGGATGATGCAATGTGCTGTTTGAGCTTGCTCACTTTTCCTGTTTTGCTCATGGTATGCCACTGGTCGCGGATGCGGCCGGTGGTGAGGATGAGCGGGAAATCCTCGCCGGGGGCTTCGGAAGTGTTCGCGTCGCTTACGGTGTGGATGACGGCTTTCCGGTGTTTGGTGTAAAAAAGGTGGTCGGTGAACAGGCGGGCGGTGCCCTGGCCGTTATTGTAAGGCCATTGGATACTTCTCCGCTCCTGCAAGATCTTATAGGAAAGCCCGCTGATGTCTATGCGCGTGCCGGCGGTGAGCCTGCAATGCTCATCATATATCTCGCCCGGGTTCGTATAATCGAAACCGTTATACCCCATCTTTTGCGCGAAACGACAGATGATCTCCGCATCCGGCAGGGCTTCCCCCGGCGGTTCGGTGATCTTCGCCAGGTAGCTGATGCGGCGTTCGGCATTGGTCATGGTGCCTTCTTTTTCCGCCCAAGCCGCTGCGGGAAGTATCACGTCCGCATACTTCAGTGTTTCGGGTTTGGAGGAGATCTCCTGTACCACTACAAAGCTGGCTTTCTGTAAAGCGGCTTCCATGGCGCGTGCATCGGGGAGGGAAACGAGCGGGTTGGAGCCCATGATCCAGATGGCTTTCAGGCTGCCTTTTTCCAGGGCGGCGAACATATCGGTGGCGGTAAGTCCCGGTTTGTCCGAAATAGTAGTGCCGCCCCAGAATGCCTGCACTTCCGCGCGGTGGGCCGGATCGTCCAGCAAACGGTGCGCGGGCAGCAGGTTGGCCAGCCCGCCGGTTTCTCTTCCGCCCATGGCGTTCGGCTGCCCGGTGAGCGAAAATGGCCCATTGCCGGGCTTGCCGATCCTGCCGGTGATAAGGTGGAGATTTATAAGGCTGAGATTCTTGGAAACGCCAACAGCACTCTGGTTCAGCCCCATGGTCCACATGGTCATGAACCCGGAGGAAGCGCCGATCATCGCCGCCGCTTCATAGAGCTGCTGCTCCGGGATACCGCAGATGATAGCGGCTTCTGCAATGCTGCGCTGCATCACGGCGTCCCGGTAACGTGCAAAACCTTCGGTGTGCTGGTGTATAAAATTTTTATCGGTATGGCCCTGCTCTATGAGCAGGCGGCCAATGGCATGATGCAGTACGATGTCTGTTCCCGGGTTGAGCTGCAGGTGCAGGTCTGCCGCCGCGCAGCTCTGTGTAACGCGCGGGTCGCTTACAATAATGCGCAGCGAAGGATTGGCGGCTTTTGCGGCTTCTATCCTGCGCCAGAGAATGGGATGGCACCAGGCCGGGTTGGCGCCGGCAACAAAGATGCAGTCCGCCAGTTCAATATCGTCGTATGTGCCTGGCACGGCGTCTTCGCCCAGCGACATTTTATAGGCCGCCACGGCGCTGCTCATGCAGAGGCGCGAATTGGTGTCTATATTGTTGCTGCCGATGAAGCCTTTGATCAGCTTGTTGACCACGTAATATTCCTCGGTAAGGCACTGGCCGGAGGCGTAGAATGCCACCGCATCGGGGCCGTAGCGGCGGATGATGCTTCTGAAAACCGCGGCCGCCCTGTCCAGCGCCTGGTCCCAGGAAACCCTCATCCTCGGAGCGTTGCGGTGGTATCGCATTTCATGGTGAAGCTGCCGGTCGCTGGTGTCCATCACGGTATAGTGCAGGTTCATGCCTTTGGAACAAAGCATGCCCCGGTTCACGGGATGGTCTTTGTCGCCTTCGAGGCTGAGTTTCCCCTGCCTGTCGCGGTGAACAACGATCCCGCATCCTACGCCGCAGTAGCAACAGGTGGTTTTGAAGCTGGACATATTATTGTGTAATAAGGTTTGGAACCCTGCGCGCGGCGGGCTCTTTTGAAAATCCGGTGAACAGTACGATGCAGCCTGTGGCGATCACTGCGTAAGCGATCCAGGTGAAAGCCTGCTCGTAGGAAATATTATCTGCTTTGAAAAGGAAACCGAACAGCATGCCGCCGAGGTTGCCGCCTGCGCCCACGATGCCGCTCACCAGGCCTACATTCTTCTTGTCTATAAAAGGAACAATGCCGTAAGTGGCGCCATTCGCCATTTTAAGGAACAAGGCAAAGCCGATCATGGCGATGATAGCCAGCTTCAGGCTGCCCGCCCCTGCGAAGAGCAATAGCCCCCCGCCTTCGGCCAGCAGCACAAAGGCAAGCAATATGCCTTTCCCTTTCAGTCCCTGCTTCAGCCCTACGCGGTCGGAAACGAAGCCGCCCAATGCGCGGGCGAACAGGTTCATCAACCCGAATATCCCCGCCCAGAACCCCGCGCTGCTTTGGGAAAGATGGTAAGTATCCACGAAGTGGAGGGAAGCAACGTTGTCGAAAGTGATCTCCATGCCGAAACACATGGCGTAAGCGAGCATCAATGCCCATACGCGCCAGTCTTTAAGAACAGACCAGTCGGTTTTGCCTTTTTCGGTGTCCCGTTCTATCTCGTCGTAATTGCCCGCCGGTGTGTCTTTGGTGTATCTGTGATAGAGGAAGGCTGCGCCCAGCATCATCAATCCGGGTACGATCATGGCCAGCCGCCATGATTGGCCGGCGGTGTAACCAAACCCCATGATGGCTGCGAATATGAGCGGCATCACGATATTGGTAACGCCGCCGCCCAGGTTGCCCCATCCGCCGGTGATGGCGTTGGCCGTGCCTTTGATATTGGCGTCGAACATCATGGAGGTATGGAACTGCGTGATCACGAAAGATGCGCCGATGGTGCCGATGGCCAGCCTGAACAGCAGGAATGTGGTATAATCGTGCGCGAGGCCCGCGAGGAACACGGGGATGGATCCGAACAGCAACAGGCGTACGGCGGTTTTGCGCGGCCCCCAGGTGTCGCAGAGGCGGCCGATGATGAGGCGCGCAATGATAGTGCCCGATACGGATGCGATCATTACATTGCCCACCTGCGATTTGGTAAGCCCAAGGTCTGCCCGGATGGTGGGCATCAGCGGCGCGAGGCCGAACCAGCCGAAGAAACAGACGAAGAACATCAGCCAGGTGATGTGAAAAGTGCGCATCTGCACGGTGGCAAGGCTGAAAAGCGATAGTTTGCGGAGGGGTTCCTGTAACGGATTTTTCATGTAAATTTGAGAAATTTTAAGTGAGCCAATCATATTAAAATTCAGAAGCCCGGACAGTCTGCAAACTGCCGGGTTTCGCTTTTACAGTGCTTCCACCGTTACCTGCACATCCGCTTCCACACCGGCCTGTATGCCGATGTACACGCGGTCGTCTTCCAGCCTTACCGGGTATACAGTTAATGAGCATTCATGTTCGTCGCTGAGGCAGCGCCCGTCTACGAGGGAAAAGGTCTTTTTGTGAAAGGGGCATGCCACTTTCGCCTCGCCCTGGTGAGTGCCCGTCATGCCGCGGCTGAGCGCCATCTGGCGGCGGTGCGGGCAAAGGTTTTGCGTGGCATACCAGCTGTTGCTGCGTGAAAAATAGAACAGCGCGATCTGTTCGTCTTTGTACTTGATGCAAACGCCGCCGTTCTGCGGCACATCAGTTGTTTTACAGGCAAAGAACCAGGTAATGGCGGTTGAGCTGATAGTTGACATAATCGGTGAGTTTGGTTATTTCCAGTCCGCTGCTTTTTTCTGCTCGCGGAGCGTTTCAAATTTTACGGTCGGATCTTTTTCTTCGGGCGCGTTGATGAAGTGCGAGAATTTTTTACGCAGCTCAGGGCTTTCCACCACTTCTTTCCATTCGCATTTATAATTGTCCACCAGCAGCTGCATTTCCGCTTCGAGCGATCCGGCAATGCCCAGGCTGTCGTTCACCACCACGTTGCGCAGATAATCGATGCCGCCTTCGAGCTTGTTCAGCCAGGTGGCGGTACGGGTGAGCGGGTCGGCGGTTTTGATGTAGAACATCAGGAAACGGTCTATGTAGCGTATGCAGGTTTCGCTGTCCAGGTCCTGCGCAAGGAGCAGCGCATGCTGTGGTTTGGAGCCGCCGTTGCCGCATACGTAAAGGTTCCAGCCTTTCTCGGTGGCAATGATGCCGAAGTCTTTGGACTGTGCTTCCGCGCATTCCCTGATGCAGCCCGATACGGCGCTTTTGATCTTGTGCGGCGCGCGCAGCCCGCGGTATCTTTCTTCTATGCGGATGGCGTAGCTCACGCTGTCGTGCAGGCCGAAGCGGCACCAGGTGGAGCCAACGCAGCTTTTTACCGTCCTCAGCGCTTTACCGTAAGCATGGCCGCTTTCAAAACCAGCTTCTATGAGGGCTTCCCAGATAGCGGGCAGGTCGCCGAGGTGCGCGCCGAACATATCGATGCGCTGGCCGCCGGTGATCTTGGTGTATAAATTATATTCTTTGGCAATGGTGCCGATCACGATGAGCTTGTCCGGTGTGATCTCGCCGCCGGGAATACGGGGCACCACGGAATAGGTGCCGCCTTTCTGGATGTTGGCGAGGTAACGGTCGTTGCTGTCCTGCGCGGTGTCGTTGCCTTTGGCGAGGATCATATCGTTCCAGAGGCTGGCCAGTATGGAACTGATCACGGGTTTGCACACTTCGCAGCCTTCGCCGTGACCGTAATGGTCCAGCGCTTCGTCGAACGAGCGGATTGATTTCACTTTGATGAGGTCCAGCAGTTCCTGGCGGGAGTAGTCGAAGTGTTCGCACACCACGTTGCGGATGTATTTGCCCTGCGCTTTCATGGTGGCGGTGATGAGGTCTTTCACCATGGGGGTGCAGCCGCCGCAGCAGGTGCCGGCTTTGGTGCATTTTTTTACGGCGTCGAGGGTTTCGTTGCCTGCCTCCACGGCCTGGCAGATGGCGGCTTTGGTGATGCTTTCGCAGCTGCAGATCACTGCTTCGTCAGGCAGTGCGTCCACGCCGGCGCCGGCAGGTGCGGCTCCGTTGCGGGGGCCGAGCAGTACGTCGGCGGGGTTGGGAGGGAGAACGATGTTATTCTTGCAGGTTTGCAGCAGCATATTGTATGCGTCAGCATTCCCGATAAGGATGCCGCCGAGGAGGTATTTCCCGTCCTGCGAAATGTTGATGCGCTGGTAAACACCGCTGATGCTGTCTTCCATTACGATGCTGTGGCTCTGGTCCGGGGCGGTGAAAGGGTTCCCGAAGCTCGCCACGTCCACGCCGATCAGTTTCAGCTTGGTGCTCATATCGAAACCGGTGAAGGCCTTTTGCGAAGCGGCCGAATCAACGATGTGCGAAGCGGCCACTTCCGCCATTTCGTAGCCGGGGGCTACCAGGCCATAGATCATACCATTATATAATGCACATTCGCCCACGGCATAAATGGAAGGATCGCTGGTTTGCAGCAGGTCGTTCACCACGATGCCGCCGCGGGGGCCGGTTTCCAGGCCGCAGGCCGCCGCCAGCTCATCACGCGGTTTGATGCCGGCGGAGATCACGAGCATGTCCGCATCCAGGGCGGTGCCGTCTGAGAACTCGAGGCCGGTGATGGTTTCGCCGCCGAGGATGGCGGAGGTATTTTTGCCGGTGAGCACTTCCAGGCCCAGGCTCTGCAGTTTGGTCTGCAATACAAAGGATCCTTTATCGTCTATCTGCCGGGGCATGAGCCTTGGAGCGAATTCGATCACGCTGGTGCGGGTGATGCCGAGGTCCAACAGGGCCTTGGCTGCTTCCAGGCCCAGCAGGCCGCCGCCGATCACAGCGCCGCGCGTGGCGCGGGGAGCGTAATCCTTCATCAGCTCCAGGTCTTCTATGGTACGGTAAATAAATACGCCTTTTTTATCTGTTCCCGCTATATTGGGTACAAAAGCGGCGGAACCGGTGGCCATCACGAGAAAGTCGTAGGGTTCGGTAACACCTTTCAGGGAAGTGACCGTTTTTTGTGACCGGTCTATTATATGAACAGGGTCGCCGAGGTGGAGGGTGATGTTTTGGGAAGCGTACCAGCTGGCTGGCGCGAGGGAAAGATCTTCCGCGGATTTGCCGGCAAAGTACTCGCTGAGGTGTACCCGGTCGTACGCCGGAAGGGTCTCTTCGCCAAAAATGACGATCTGGGCGGTGTTTGTGCCAAGCTTTTGTGTGATCTTCTCACAGAATTTATGGCCGACCATGCCATTACCAATTACTACGATCTTCATACTATAGATATATTAATAAATAATTAATATAATTGAAAT
>CBFHAF010000159.1:0-8349 GCA_965653435.1 uncultured Chitinophaga sp. | reverse complement strand
AGAAAGGCCAACTCCGGTTTCAAACTGACCGTCACTTACCAGGGGCGCGTGAACAGTTTCAATTATTTCATTACCGCCAATGGCAATATCGAGCAAAGCAAGGTCATTTATATGGACGAGCAGCGCCGCGAATACGAGTGGAATAAAAGGACGGGGCAACCGGTGGGCATGCGTTTCGGTTATATCGCCGACGGGTTTTTCCAATCCGCCGAAGAAGCAACGGGAAGCGCCACCATTGCCGGTTACAAGCCGGTGCCGGGAGATATACGGTATAAGGACCTGAATGGCGACGGCGAGATCAACCAGTTCGACGAAGCGCCTATAGGCACGTACAGGCCGCGCATTTATTACGGCGCCACCATCGGTTTTTCATGGAAAGGGATCGAAGCGAGCGCGCTGCTGCAGGGCGTGGCCAACCGCGTGAATTACGTGGCCAACTTCGCCACGGAAATGGGTTTCCAGTTCAATAACTTCACTTACGGCCAGGCCTACGAGCAGATCACCGGCCGCTGGACGCCCGAAACCGCCGCTACGGCTACTTACCCCCGGTTGACCGCAGACGCGAACCATACCTATAACAAAGCTTCCTCTTCTTTCTGGATGCGCAACGGCAGCTACTTCAGGCTGAAGAACCTCAGCATCGCCTACAACCTGCCATACGTCTGGACGCGGCGCGTCAAAGTTGGCAGCATCAAAGTGTTCGCCAATGCGCAAAATCTCTTTACACATGCGGCGTACGACTTTGTAGATCCCGAAGTGGGAGTGGGGGCTTATCCCATACAACGCGTGCTGAACACCGGTATCAATGTTAAATTCTAGTCAGCCATCTAAATAAAGCACAATGAAGCAATTCCGCATAATGATATTCCTGGCCGGCTGCCTTGCTGCCATGGCGGCCTGCAACAAGGATTACGAAAAGATACCGCTCGAACAGGTTACCATAGAATATGTTTTTGATAAAGACGATTCTCTGGGCACCTATGCCAACAAATTCCTGAACAGCATTTACTCCAAGCTCCCCGGCGGTTATAACCGCGTGGGCGGCGACCTGCTGGATGCAGCCTCAGACGATGCAGTTTCCGGTCTGGCAGGCACTTCCGCCGTATTGCAGCTCGCCACCGGCGCTTTCACTTCTTATTCCCCTGTTGCCGGGGAATCGCCCTGGAACGATGCTTACGCCGCCATCCGCTCCGCCAGCATTTTTGTATCCAATATAGATGTGTCGCCCGTGAAGGAAAAGCTGCCCAACGGCCGCTCCATCCGTTACGCATGGAAGGCCGAAGCGCGGTTCATACGCGCCCTTTTTTATTTTGAACTGCTGAAACGTTACGGGGGCGTGCCGCTGATGGGTGACAAAGTGCGGGAGCTGGGCGATGACGTGCAGATACCGCGGAGCTCGTTTGCGGAATGTGTGAACTATATCGTAAGCGAATGCGACGCCATCAAAGACAGCCTGCGGCCCAATCCTATCGTGGCGCCGGAGCTGAACAGCCACCGCGCTACCAGGGGAGCCGCCCAGGCATTGAAAGCACGGGTGCTGCTGTACGCCGCCAGCCCGTTGTTCAACGGTCAGAATATTGCCGCCAATAATCCCCTCACCGGCTACGCCAGCTACGATAAAGAACGCTGGAAGCTGGCTGCTGATGCGGCACGCGAGCTGATCAGCGAGAATAAGTTCTCGCTGCTGCCGAATTTCAAAGATGTATTTATTACGCAGAATAACAGTGAGATACTCTTCTTCCGCCAGGGAGGGAATAATACTGAAATAGAGAAGACCAACGGGCCCGTTGGGTTTGCCATCGTAGCCCGCGGCCGCACCAATCCCACACAGGAACTGGTAGATGCATTTCCTTCGAATGCCGGTTTACCTATCACCGACCCCGCATCCGGTTACAATTCCAATAACCCTTACGCCAACCGTGATCCCCGCCTGGCCATGAGCATCATGTACAACGGCACACGCTGGCTGGGGGCGGAACTGCAAACGTTCGACGGCGGGCAGAACAAGCCCGGCACCGGTTCCGAGCCTGGTTCAAAAACATCCTATTACATGCGCAAATTCATGGGCAACTTCGAAAATGCCAGCCAGTATGCCAATACCAGCCACGACTGGATCATACTGCGGTACACCGAAGTGCTGCTCAACTTCGCGGAAGCCGAAAACGAATACAGCGGCCCTACCAGTGAAGTATACCAGGTGCTGAAAGACCTGCGTGCGCGTGCGGGGATTGCCGCAGGGGCAGACGGGATGTACGGCCTCAGGGACGGTATGTCGCCGGAGGAAATGCGGCAGGTGATCCGCAACGAAAGAAGGATAGAGCTGGCTTTTGAAGAGCACCGCTTCTGGGACATCCGCCGGTGGAAGGTCGCGCAGCAGGTGTATGGAAAACCATTGCACGGCATGAGCATCATCAAGGAGGGGCCGGACTTTAACTACAACGTAGTGGAGGTTTTTAAACCCGTATTCATTGCGCCGAAAATGTATTTCTATCCCATTCCCTACGACGAAGTGGTGAAGAACGACAACATGCGGCAGAACCCGGGCTGGTGAGCCTTATTCCTTTCATGAACAATAACTGAAGAAGATGAAAAATATTATACTGTTCCTCCTGCTGATGGCTGCAATGCCTTTATGTGCCGCCGCCCAGCAAAAAACCATCAGCGGCACCGTAAAAGACCAGAACGGTGTGCTGCCCGGGGCAGCCATTTCGGAGAAAGGCGTTCCCACCAACGGTGTGATCGCTGATCCGGACGGCCGGTTCAGGCTCACATTAAAAGGCACTTCCCATACAGTGATCGTAAAGCTCATCGGGTTTACCGCCCAGGAGATAGATGTAGCCGGTCTGTCCTCGATCGATGTGGTGCTGCAGCCCTCTACCCAGGGCCTCGATGAAGTGGTGATCGTGGGTTTCAACGCAGCAAAACGTATCACAAATACCGGCGCAGTGAGCGCTATCACCGGGGCGGAGATCAGGAACGTGCCCACCGCCAATGTGCAGAACGCGCTGATGGGCAAGCTTCCCGGTTTTGTGTCGCAGCAACGCTCCGGCCAGCCGGGACGGGATGCATCTGATTTTTTTATCAGGGGCGTAAGTTCGCTGAACACCGATGGCAATAAGCCGCTCATCATCGTGGACGATATCGAATATTCCTACGACCAGCTGCAGCAGATCAACGTGAACGAGATCGAAAGTATTTCCATCCTGAAAGACGCTTCCACCACCGCAATATACGGTATCAAAGGCGCCAACGGCGTGCTGGTGGTAACCACCCGCCGCGGTAAAAGCGGCCGCCCTCAGGTGAACCTGCGCGTGGAAACAGGGCAGCAGTCGCCGGTAAGAACGCCGGAATTCCTGGATTCCTACAATACTGCATTGCTGGTTAACGAAGCCTATAAGAACGACGGCCTGCCGCTGAAATTCACCAACGAAGACCTGGAGCTGTTCCGCAACGGGAACGATCCTTACGGTCATCCGAACGTGAACTGGTATGATGCCGTGTTCAAAAAACATGCTTACCAGGCCAATGCCAACGTGGACATTTCCGGCGGAACTGAAGCTGTGAAGTATTTTGTTTCCGGCGGCTTCCTCACCCAGAACGGATTGGTAAGGGATTTTTCCGATCCGAGGAATGAAGTGAACACCAACTATTTTTTCCGCAGGTATAATTTCCGCTCCAACCTGGACATGCGTGCCACCAAAACGCTCACGCTCCGGCTGGACCTCACTACCCGCTTCGGCGACATCAACCAGCCGCGCTCGGCCAACGTGGTGTCTGAAGTATACAACTTCGAAAAGATCCACCCGTATTCAGCCCCGCTGATGAACCCTAACGGCAGCTATGCATTCGCCGCCGATACCAAAGATGCGCTCCCCACGCTCAACGCCAGGCTGGCTAACGGCGGTTACAGCCGCAGCAAAAGAACGGACTTCAACGTACTGTTCGGCGCCACCCAGCAGCTGGACTTCCTGACCAAAGGCCTTTCGCTGACAGGCCGCGTTGCTTATGCGGGCATCGAGCAATATTCAAGGAACCTCTTCCGCGAAGCGGAACCGCCTTCCTTCTACTACAATCCCGCCGACGGCTCGTATACGCTCGACCCGCGCGGTAATTACCGTTTGCAGAAATACCGCGTAACCGGCAATACCGATCTTTACAGCCGCAACGTGAACACCCAGGCCTTCCTGAGCTACGACCGCGCTTTCGGCGTGCATGCCTTTAACGCGCTGGCGCTCTATAACCGCCAGAGCTCCTCTTTCAAATCAGATATTCCGGCCAACTTCAGGGGTTTCTCTTTTAAAGTGGGCTACAACTACAAACAGAAATACCTGCTGGATTTCAACGGCGCCTACAATGGCTCGGACCGTTTCCAGGCTAAAAAAAGGAACGGCTTCTTCCCCGCAGTGGGCGTTGGCTGGAGCATTTCGCAGGAGCCATTCTTCAAGGATAATGTCACTTTTGTAAGCCTGCTGAAGCTCCGCGGTTCATACGGCGTGGTGGGCTCCGACGTTACCTCCGGCAACCGTTACCTCTTCCGCCAGGAATATTTCACCGGCGGCGGTTATTCCTTCGGGGAAAATCATACGCAGTCCGGTTCCATTTATGAAGGCGAGCTGGGCAACCTGGACGTGACCTGGGAAAAAGCAAAGAAGGCGGACATCGGCATAGACGTGAACCTGTTCAAAGACAAGCTTTCCTTTACGATAGATTATTTCCATGACATCCGTTACGACCAGCTGGTGCGGAAAGGCTCCGTGCCGAATATGCTGGGCGTGGGCTTCAGTCCTACCAACGTAGCCAAGACCAGCAACACCGGTTTCGACGGGCAGATCAATTACCGCGGCAACATCCGCAGCGTGAATTTCAATACCAGCCTGGTGTTCCAGTATTTCAAAAACAAGGTCCTGTTCAAGGATGAAGCGCAGCCGGCTTTCCCCTGGCTGCGGGAAACCGGGCTGCCTATCGATCAGCCGTTCGGGTATACTTTTATCGGTTATTACACGCCGGACGATATCGTGAAGATACAGGCCAATGCGCATGATAAACCCGCAACGCCGCTTACCGAGTATCCCATCCAGGCCGGCGACCTCAAATATAAAGACGTCAATGGCGACGGTGTGATCGATAACAACGACCAGGGGCCGATCGGCAAGCCGAACCTTGCCAGCACCGTGCTGGGCCTTACGCTTGGCGCGAATTACAAAGGATTCAGCGTGAACCTGCTGTTCCAGGGTTCCTTCGGTTACAGCTTCAGCGTGGTGGGTACCGGTATCGAAACCTTCCAGAGCCAGTTCCAGCCCATTCACCAGGAAAGGTGGACGCCTGAGAATGCGGCCAACGCGCAATTCCCGCGCCTGACCAGCAACCCGACCACCATTAACAGCGCCCGCACTTATATGTCCGATTTCTGGCTGATAGATGCGCGTTACGTGCGCCTGAAAACCGTGGACCTGGGTTACCAGATGCCGAGCCGCTGGCTGCCTAACCGCATCAACAACGCAAGGCTTTATGTGAGCGCATACAATCTTTTCACCTGGACCAATTACGATAAATACCAGCAGGACCCGGAAGTGTCGAGCAACACCGCGGGCGACGCCTATATCAACCAGCGGGTCGTGAACCTGGGTATCCAGATCGGTTTTAAATAAACTAGCATGAACAAAATGATAATGCTGCTGATAGCAGGCGGTATACTCACCTCCTGCATGAAAAACCCTTTGGACGGCTATAAAAGCCAGGAGCGTGCGGTGCTTTCATTCAGGCTGCCTGAAGGGCAGGTTGGTGATGCCGAGATCGTGAACGGGGCAGATTCCGCTACCATTACCGTATGGGTGGAAAACGACCCTGACCTCAGCGCGGTAAGCCCGCTGGTAACCGTTTCCAAAGGCGCATCCGTATTGCCCGCGAAAGGCGTGAAAGTGGATTTCGCATCCAATGGCAACCGTTATGCTTACAGGGTTACGTCGGAAGCGGGTATTGCGAAGTATTGGTATGTGCGCATCCTGAAGAAAGATGAACAGCCTGCCGGCCCGCGGCTGGAACTGCTGCAAAGCAATGGCCGGTGGGACCCTCGCGTGACCGTTTACAGCGACCTGGACTATAATGATTATCTCACCCGCTACCAGAACTGGAACGGCGGCGACGGATGTTATTCCGTACTGTTGCCCGACGGCCGCATCGTATGGTCGTTCCAGGACAGCTTTTTCGGACAGGTAAGCACCGACCGCAACCGCACCAATAACGTCATGCTCCGCAATGCCGCGCACCTGCAGCTGGATACTTCCCTGCAAAGTTTCATACAGCTCAACCCCGGCAACGGCAATCAAAGCCAGACCTGGATCAAATACGGCGACGCGCCCGAAGACCAGGACTGGTACTGGCCCGGGGCCGGCCAGGTGCACAACGGGAAATTCCAGATGCTGCTCAGCCATGTAAGGAAAACGGGCAGCGGCACCTGGGACTTTGTGCATGCAAGCACAGACCTGGCGATCTTCGATCTGCCTTCCATGCAGCTCAGCCAGCTCATTAAAGACAAGGACCTCAACAGCAATTACAGCGCCGGCAGCATGAAAGCGCCCGACGGGTATACCTACATGTACGCCACGGAGAACGGTTTCCTCACATCCTTCATGTACGTGGCCCGCGCTGCAGGCAACGACCTGGCGGGCAACTGGGAATATTACGGGCAGAACGGGTGGAGCGCCACGCCGGAGAAATTCAATGTCTGCAACGACATTTCCCAGCCGAACGTATTTTATAAAGACGGGAAATATTATCTCGTATCGCAGCAGATCATCTTCGGCCTGGATATCTACATTTACGAGTCCAGCACACCCGTAGGCCCCTGGACGAACAAACGCACGCTGTACCGTATCCCTGAAAGATACACCGGCGAATTCATCACATACAATGCTTTTGTGCACCATGCGCTGAGCAGGGAAGGAGAGCTCGTGATCTCATATAACATCAATCCCGTCGATTTTAATACCAATTTCAATAGCCCCGGCAGTGCAGACCGGTACAGGCCATATTTTGTTCGCGTATTCAATTGGAAATAATGTTCAGTAAGAAAGGAAAAGGATTATTATGCCTGTTGTTGTTCACAGCCATGGCAGCAAGGGCGCAGGAAAGGATTATTAGCTTAAACAGTAATGCAAAGGCATCCTGGAAGATAAAAGCGGCGGTCGAAGTGGCGCCTGGTACCGGTCTGCACACCGCGGGCTACAACGACAACGAATGGGTGAAGGCCGTTGTGCCGGGAACCGTATTCGGGTCGTTTGTGGAAGCGGGCCTGGAGAAAGATCCCAATTTCGGGGATAATATTTACAAGGTCGAGAAAAAGAAATACGACCGGGACTTCTGGTACAGGGCCGTTTTTACAGCTTCCGCGGGTAAAAGCGGGGAAAGGCAATGGCTGAATTTTGAAGGCGTGAACCGGAAAGCCGAAGTGTTCCTGAACGGCCGCCGCCTGGGGCAGCTGGATGGATTCATGGACCGCGGCCGGTTTGATGTGACCGGCATTTTGCAGGAAGGAAAACCCAATGTGCTGGCCCTGCTGGTAAGCTGGCCAGGCACGCCGATCGTCAATTATTCGAGCCCGACCTATATTTCCAGCGCCAGCTGGGACTGGATGCCATATGTGCCCGGCCTCAATATGGGGATCACGGACGATGTGTTCCTCAGCAGCTCGGGGCAGGTGACCATCACCGATCCCTGGGTACGCACAGCATTGCCCGATACTTCGCACGCCAGGCTCAGCATCAGCATGGAGCTGGACAATCACTCCGCTGAAATGCAGGAGGGCATTGTATCCGGTACCATCCAGCCGGGAGGTATCCGTTTTTCGAAACAGGTAAAGATACCCGCGGGGCAATCGGAACAGGTGTCGTTTCAGCCTGAAATTGAACACCCGCGGCTCTGGTGGCCCAATGGATATGGGGATCAGCCGCTTTATACCTGCGATCTGAAATTTACCGCAGGTGAAAAGGTCTCCGATGAAAAAAAGGTTCTCTTCGGTGTAAGACAATACAGCTACGATACGCTGGGCGGCGTGCTGCATATTCATATCAACGGCAAACGCATTTTCATCAAAGGCGGCAACTGGGGCATGTCCGAATACATGTTGCGCTGCCGCGGAGGGGAATACGATACCAAAGTGAAGCTGCACAAGGAAATGAACTTTAATATGATCCGTAACTGGATCGGCAGCACCACAGACGAAGAATTTTATACAGCCTGCGATAAATACGGCATCCTCGTATGGGACGACTTCTGGCTGAACTCGCACCCCAACCTGCCCAGGGATGTATTTGCCTTTAACAGGAACGCCGTGGAAAAGATCAAGCGGTT
>CBFHAF010000158.1:0-8350 GCA_965653435.1 uncultured Chitinophaga sp. | reverse complement strand
TACAACGTGATGCAGCAGGTGTACGATAAACGTTTTATTGTAGGCGGCAACAACGAACATGCGGAATTCCCGGCCGTAAGGGCAGCCAGCACCAACAACTACACGGGTTCAACGCTCTGGTACAGGGGCGGCGATTACCTGCGGATCAAGAACGCGGAGATCGGCTACACCATCCCCGTGAACCTCACAAAAAAAGCAGCGCTGAAAAGCATCAGGGTGTTCGCGCAGGGAACCAATCTCGCTACCTGGGATAAGATCAAGGTGATCGATCCTGAATCCGATTTCGGCACGGGCGGTTACCCTATTCCGCGCAACTACAATTTCGGGCTGGAAGCCAATTTTTAGTCAATTTAAAACCTGGTATCATGAAATCATATATCATTCCCGTGCTGGCCGCTGTATTGCTTTTTACATCGCCATCCTGTAAAAAGGATTACCTGGAGAAAACACCGGATGAAGACCTGACGCTGGAGCAGGTATTTACCAACGCTATTTTTACCGAGCAATACCTTGCCAACATCTACTCCCATCTTCCGAAAGAACTGGCAATGGTGGATAATCCCTGTGGCGGGTGCCCGCCCAACAATACATTCAACGCCGCGTCTGACGAGCTGGAGATCAGCTATGAGGTGAACTTCACCAACGCCATGAACAACGGCAACTGGAATGCGGATTCATATGTGCAGGACATCTGGTCGCAGAGTTATTTTGCCATCCGCAAGGCGAATATATTCCTGGAGAATATCGGCAAGCTCCAGCCGTCGGAGCTCGCAGCGGCAGACAAGATCACCAACTGGAAAGGAGAGGCCATGTTCCTGCGTGCTCTTCATCATTTTTTCCTGATCAGGGCTTACGGCCCGGTGCCGATCATAGACAGGACGCTGCTGCTGGATGAAGAGCTCACTGCCTTTAAACGGCAGCCCATTGAAAAATGCGTGGAGTTTATCGTCAACGAATGCGATAAAGCCGCCGAGCTGCTGCAGCTGCGGGTAACAGCGACTACAGATTACGGCAAGCCCTCCAAAGTGACCTGCATGGCGCTGAAAGCACGAGTGCTGCTGTATATGGCCAGCCCGTTATGGAACGGCAATCCTGACTATGCCGCTTTTACAGACAACGACGGCATGCGCCTGTTCCCTGGCTTCGAGGCATCGCGGTGGCAGGCGGCCGCTACCGCGGCTAAAGCCTGCATAGACCTGGCGGAATCTGCCGGGCATAAGTTGCACCGATCCGGCGCCAATCCTGTAAAGAATTACCAGGAGGTATTCTATATCAACTTTAACGACGAAGTATTTTTTACCAGGAGCGATCCCGGTTACCTGAATGTAGACGCCTATAGCGAACCAAGGGGATTTACCCGCGCCAACTGGCCTTTGCAGAACGCTACGCAGAATATCGTGGATGACTACGAAATGGCGAACGGCATACGCCCCATCCTGGGATATAATGCGGACATGACGCCCATCATCAACCCGCTTTCAGGCTACAATGAGAACATCCAGGCCGCCGCGGCCACCGATCACTATTATGCCGGCACCCGCGGGATGTATGTGGACAGGGAGCCCCGCTTTTATGCCAGCATCAATTTCACGGGAGCAAAATATAAAACAGCCCCTCCGCAGAACAGGAGCACACCGCTGGAGTTCTGGAAAGGCGGGCTGGACGGACGGCCGTTCGACGCTGGTGCGAATTTCAGCGAAACAGGGTATCTTATGAAAAAACTGACGCACCCGTCGTATGTAATGCAGCCCGAGTCAGGGCCTATCAGGACCTGGGTATTTTTCCGCCTGGGCGAGCAATACCTCAACTACGCCGAAGCATTGAACGAAGTACAGGGCCCCGTGGCGGACGTGTATAAATACGTGAACCTGATACGCGACCGCGCAGGCTTGCCGGGCCTGCCTGCCGGCCTTTCGCAGGCGGACATGCGGGAGAAGATCCGCCATGAACGGAGGATAGAGCTCGCATTTGAAACACACCGTTATTTCGATACGCACCGCTGGAAAACCGCGGAAAATATAGACAATGGAAACATTTATGGCCTGGATGTGCTGACGGACGGCTACAATATGTCCAGCGACGCTTTTTATAAAAGAAAAGTGGTGGAAAAAAGAGTGTTCGAAAAGAAACATTACCTCTGGCCCATCCAGCAGCGTGAGCTTGAAAAGAACAGGAAGCTGGTGCAGAACCCCGGCTGGTAAAACGATCATCAAACAACCCATACGAATGACAGGATTATTCAACAAAGGATGCATGCTGCTGCTGTGCTGCTTTTTTTCCGCAGCCCTGCATGCACAGCAACTGTACGAGCTGCCCGCCGGCGCTGAAACACGGTGGATCAGCCTGGAGAATGCCTCCGGCGCAAAAGGGAAGGGCGGCATGGAAAACAAAGGTGCAAAAGGAAATGCGGCGGAATGGATAAAGGCCGGGGAGCGGAAAGTAATGATGGATTACGAAGGGGCGGGGGTGATCAACCGCATATGGATGACGATTATCGAAAGAAGCCCGGCTTCGCTCCGTTCCATCTACGTTGAAATGTACTGGGACGGCGCCGATAAGCCCGCAGTGTCCGTACCGCTGGGAGATTTCTTCGGCATCGGCCTCGGGCGCAGAACGGCTTTTCAAAGCGCGCTGTTCTCCGACCCGGAAGGCAGATCGTTCAACTGTTTCATACCCATGCCCTTTAAAAAACATGCGAAGATCGTTTTTGTGAACGAGTCGAAACACAACGAGCTGCTGTTCTTTGATGTGAACCTGACAAAAGTGAAAAAGCACCCGCAGGAGATCGCGTATTTCCATGCATGCTGGACCGGCAGTACAGGCGGCAAGCCGGGCGATGACTTCGAGATACTGCCGCAGGTAAAAGGCAGGGGCCGCTTTTTAGGCACCAACCTGAGCATCATCCCGGACAAGGTCTACGGAGATACCTGGTTTGGTGAAGGTGAAATTAAAATGTACCTGGACGGGGACCGCCAACATCCCTCGCTGGTGGGCACCGGCACCGAAGATTACGTAGGCTCGGCCTGGAACCTTGGCTCTTTTGCGCACCTGTACCAGGGCGCGCCCATCGTTGATAAAGAAAAAGGCCAGTATGCATTTTACCGCTATCACATTCCTGACCCTGTTTATTTCCAGACGGATTGCAAAGTGACCATCCAGCAAATGGGCGGCGGCGGAAGGGATAAGATCAGGGCCATTGCAAAAGCGGGCGGCAAGGTGAAACCGGTTTCCGTCATGACGCCGGCAGGACTTGTAAAGCTGCTGGAAGAGCCTGCTTATCCCGACCTGATGGACGATAAGTTCCCGGCGGATGAATGGGTGAACTTTTACCGCGTGGATAATTATTCCGCCACGGCATATTTCTACCTGGACAAACCGGAAAACAACCTGCCGCCGCTGGCACCCCTGGAACAACGATTAAAAGGCATCCTCTGATAAACCGGAATCATAACATATGAACTGGCACCAAATAGACATCTGGATAGTAGGGATCTATATTCTGCTGATGCTCGGCACCGGGTTCTGGCACCGCCGTTTCGCCAACAAAAGCATGGACAATTTTTTTCTGGGAGGCCGGAAGATACCCGGCTGGTTGAACGGCATCTCCTATACGGCGGCATTAGTGAGCCCCGACGCGGCTACCGGTTACGGTGGCCTGGCTGTGGCCACCGGCGGATTCATCTGCTGGTGGTACCTCAGCCGTTTTGGCCTGGCGCTTTTCCTCGGAGGCGTGCTGTTTGCCGTGTTCTGGCGACGGCTGAACCTGTTCACCACCCTTGAATTTTATGACCTGCGTTTCCCGAAAGGCGCAGCCTCCGCGATGCGGCTCTGGATCGCCATCCGTACTTCGATGGTAGCCATGCCTGCCTGGACGGGCATTACGCTGTTAGCTGCCTGTAAGATCATGGGCCCGGCCTTCGACCTCTCCAAGCTGGAAACATTATACCTCGTAGTGCCGGTTTCGCTTCTTTTCGTGTTTTCCTCCGGGTACAAAGGCGTGGTGATCTCGAACTTTATCCAGATGATCATTTTCCTGATCGGCACATTAATGCTGGCCTGGCTTACTCTCCGGCACTTCGGCGGCGCTGAGGCAATGGTAACCGCTATTCAAACCAGATTCGGCCCGTCGGGTGCGGAGATATTAGGTTCCATCCCCCCCAAAGATCATTCTGTGTTCCCGCTCGCCGCCGCACTCGGCTGGCTGCTCGGGCAAAGCATCGGCTACGGCGGCGATGCGGCGCCCATGGGCGGAGCCATGGAAGGGCAGCGCATCCTGTCCACACGGACACCGGCAGAAGCGCTGACCATGTATGTGGTGGCGGCTGTCACCATGTTCCTGCTGCTGCTACTGGTTACATTACCCAGCATCAGCGCGGCGGTGATGTGGCCTGACCTGCGCGAAGTGGGCGCGGACAGGGAACTGGTGTATGGGAGATTAATGAAAACATTGCTGCCGGCTGGCGCTATGGGATTGATGGTGGCCGCTATGCTGGCCGCCACCATGTCCACCGTCGGAGATAACCTCAACTTCGGCAGCCAGGTGCTCGTGAGCGACATCTACCGCCGCTGGTTCGTGCCCAAAGCAAAAGAAAGCCATTACATGCTGATGGGAAAGCTGGGCATGGTCGTTATCCTTGCGCTGTCTGTCGCCGTTGTGTTCAACGTGCTCATTATAACGGACGTGGCCATTTTTATGCTCTCCCTCAGCGCCGCGGAACTGCCCGCCAACTGGGCGCAATGGTGGTGGTGGCGTTTCAATGGTCCCGCGCGCGTAGCGGCTTCCTTCGGCGGCGCGGGCATATTTTGCCTGGTGGTGTTAGGCCCCAAACTACTTTCTTTTCTGGGCGTTCCCTGGGCCGGCAGCCTGGTGATACCCTGGTACTGGCAAACGCTGCTGGTCATGGGCCTCACTACCGTGCTGTGGGTTGCGGTGGCATTGCTTACCAAACCCGACCCGGATGAGCTGTTGCGGAGATTTTATCTCAGGGCGCATCCGCTGGGTTGCTGGACGCCTTACAAAACGCCGGGCGAACAAGGCCCTGCCGGTTCGTTCAGGCTGGTGTTCCGCGGCATATTCATCGCCATCCTGGGAACCGTATCCGTATCGCTGCTGATGCTTGGGCTTACCCACGCCTGGTTTGCACGCTACCTCTCAGGAACATTGACCGTTGCGGCAGCGGTTGCCGCCTTCTTTATTTTCTGGAGGCTGGCGAAACAATACCTGGCAGTGCTGGCGCTCAGGGCTGGAGACAATGCGGCGCCCCTGGCACTGAAAGAAGAAGAACCGGTCATGAACAACACAGATTAACTTATAAAACAGATAAAACATGAAACAAACGACGGACGTAAAACGGGAGCACATTCTTTACCTGGGCGACTGGGTATTCAGCGTGGGACCGCTGTTTATCGAAACACCTTTCGGAACGGAAACCAAGGATGCAGACCTGCACTTTTATGGAAAAAGACTCGTGAAAGCCATTGACCCCGTAGTGGATGTAACCAGCATGGCCAACTGGGAACTGTACCGCATGCAGCCCGGCAGGCTCGAAGAAATACTGGGCGCTTCAACCGGCCTTATCATCAGCGATGTGGAAGCAAAATGTTTCCATCTCTTCCCCAGCTTTTTTGACCGTGCACAGCGGAAAGATACCGTAGTCACTTTTCCCGACCGGCTCACGACCGTAAAGAACTGGATCGCAGACGGCGGCGGCCTGCTGATGCTCGGCGGCTGGCTGTCGTTCAGCGGCGCATTCGGCAAAGGCGGCTGGGGAAGAAGTTCTTTCTCCAATGCATTGCCAGTGCAGTGCCTCGCAACGGAAGATCTTGTTGAATCTTCCGCGGGTTTCACCGCAGAAGTGCTGGTGCCCGATCATCCGGCAGTAAAAGGACTGAGCTGGGATACTTTTCCGCCGATCTTCGGTTACAACGAAGTGACCGCCAAACCTGAAGGGGAAGTGCTGGTGCGCGTGAAAGAGACCGGCCATCCGTTGGTAGTGGCGGGAGAATACGGGAAAGGCCGCATCCTGACCTACATGTCCGATCCCGCACCGCACTGGGGTTTAAATTTTGAATTGTGGGACAGCTACGACGCCTTCTGGCAGCAGTCGCTTAACTGGGTAAAAAAACAAGGCGCATAATAACCATATGGAACCATCGCAATTACTGGCCGGCACTTCGGTAACAGACATTACACCGCCGCTGGAAGTGGGTTTGCTCACTTCCTCGGTACACGGGTTGTATGAACCATTTCAATCGGTGAGGCTGCCGCTGAAAGCCCGTGTGCTCGTATTGGGCACGGAGAAAGACCTGGTGGCGATCGTATCGCTGGATCTGCTCGCCCTGAACGATACAGCGGCCGGAGGATGGCAGCAGTTCAAAAAAGGATTGTCAGACATCATTCCGCCAAACAAGATCATCATCACCTGCACGCATACACATAACGGCCCGGAGTCGGTGGCGTTATCAGGGCTCTACCGCACGCCGGTGTTCAAACAATGGCTGGCGGGTGTGCAGCAGGAGATCAAACGGGCCATCCTGCAGGCCGCCCTGGCGGCAAGGCCCTGCCACGTCTCTGTGGCTGTTGCCGCGCTGGACGGTTACTCCATGCAACGCCGCATTCCAACACCGGAGGGAGTGAAAATGTCTGACGCGATGCAACCCATCACACCCGAACTGCTCAGCAGGGAACCTGTGGACCGGCGTGTGCATACGGTAAGGTTTGAAGGTGCGGACGGAGATGCTATTGCCACCCTGGTGCACGCCGTTTGCCATCCTGTGCATGAAATGTGCATGCCGCATATTTCCGCAGAGTTTCCCGGCGAAATGTGCCTTGCGCTGGAAGCATCCGGGAAATACGGCATGCCGCTTTTCCTGAACGGCGCGGCAGGCGATATCAATCCGCCTACCGTATCCGGCGGGCCGGCGTATGCACAGCAGCACGGCAAAGCGCTGGCCGCGGTTGCAGGGCGGGAGCGGGGCGTGATGTGCGGGGGCGCATTCAGGAATGTACACAGCGAAATACAGCTGCCTGTGAGGCCTGAGGCAGGTGTGGAGCAGTCCGCAGAAGCGCTTGCAAGGCTTAACGCCATCGCCATCGGTCCGCTCGCGCTGATATTCATTCCCGGCGAGCCTTTTACGGAAACCGCCTACGCCATTGAACGGGATTCGCCTTTTACACACACCATCATAACCGCATATGCAGAGAATACTATCGGCTACGTGCCTACGGAAGCGGCATTTGAAGAAGGCGGTTATGAAACCGGCCCGGGCAGATGGTCGTACCTGGGCAGAGAAGCGGAAACATTCATTATTACGGAAGCACAAAAGCTGCTGACGGCGTTATATGCTGCTCATATTCCCATAACTCACTGATGAAACCGCGCGTATATTTTCTCACACACAGTGCGGGGTTTTATCCGCTGTTGGAAAAATCAAACGGTGAAGGAGGTTCATTAAGGTCATTAAAAAGACAAAGAACTACGAAATAAGTAAATATCAACGGATGAAAACAATAAAGGCAACATTTTTTCTATCGATATGCATCCTGTTTGCAACGGCACTTGCAGCCCACGCAGGCAACGGAAAGGAAGTGTACTTCTATGGCAATGCGCGCAACGACCTGTACAGGTTATTGCAGCGCGAAGGTTTTACCGTCAGGAAATACAGCACGCCGGAAGCCGCGGTGAAAGCCGCTCCGCAGGGAGCGGGAGTTTTTATACTGGCCGCCGGCTATCCCAAAGCTGACCCGGCAAACCGCATTACACGAGAGCTGCTGGATGAAGCCGGTAAAAAATCGCTTCGGCTTTATATTGAATACCCTACGTCGTTCCCGGGTCTTGATATCCCTGAAAAGCCCATTGAAACGAAGTTTGAGCGCGGCGTTATCACTGCGGACGTTTTTGGCGGCGGGCTGGCTCCGATGAGCCTGCTGGGCATCCACAACTGCCACATCCTGCCTGTTACCGCCGCCAACCCGCTGATCGTACTGGCAAAAGTGGTGGGTTTGGATAAAGCGGAATACGGGCTGGCCGATACCAAAACATATCCCTTGCTGTTCGAACAGGAGAACGCGCTGGTGTGCATGACGGGCCTGAGTAACTTCCAGACGGGGCGTTACGGGCCCAAAGCATCTGTAAAAACGGTGTGGGCCTACATCCTGTCCCGCATTACCGGTGTGGAGAACATCACGCTGAAAAAATGGGAAGAAGATGTGCGCCCGATGTACGGTAAAACAACGCCGCTGCCCGCCGGCGCCAGGCTCACCAGCATCCGCAAAGGCGTGGCCTGGTTCGATAACGGCCGCTTTTTTATACATCCCGCCTGGAAGGAGTATTGGCATCAATACGACGGT
>CBFHAF010000157.1:0-8354 GCA_965653435.1 uncultured Chitinophaga sp. | reverse complement strand
GGCAATACGGTCAGCTGGTCAGAACAGCACCTTTACGGCAGCAGCCGGCTGGGTTACTGGAAACCGGGCATCGCGAAGGACGGTAATTTGCTGACAGCCTGGAACCTGGAAGGGCATAAGGCCTACGAGCTGACCAATCACCTGGGCAACGTGCTGGCAGTGGTATCTGACAAGGCATTTGCACCGGACTCATTGCCGACGGTACTGAGCCTGCAGGATTATTACCCGTTCGGTATGGGAATACCGGGGAGAGGTATTATATTTGAGGGAAGTTCTTACCGATATGGGTTTAACGGGAAGGAGAATGATAACGAAGTTAAAGGAGAGGGGAACCAGCAGGATTATGGGTTCCGTATATACGACCCGCGCATTGGAAAGTTCTTATCTGTTGACCCATTGACAAAAGACTATCCAGAATTAACCCCTTATCAGTTCGCAGGTAATATGCCGATCTGGGCTGTCGATCTTGATGGTTTAGAGCCTTGGACTACGAACGACGGCTCAACAATCACCTATGGCCCGTATAGTCCGGAGTTTATGGAGAGGAATGGGTTTAGGCCCATGACAAAGAGTGAAGATGTTGGGGAGTCTACACCTAGATTATTGGGAGATATGAAACTGAATGAACCTGGTGCAAGGAAGTGTTTGAATTGTAATGAGTTTGTTAGTAAGAAAATGGGGAGCGTTACAATAGTGGACGTTGTTTCGGAGATACAAGATGTAGGTATAGGAAAAGCAGAAGGAGCGTCTAGTTTAATACCTGTTTATGGAAGTGGTCGTAATGCGATAAGTGATTTTCAGAACGGACGTTACATTAGCGGTACATTTAACAGTGTTATGCTCGTGTCCGATGCTTTTCTAGTCACTTCTATTGGCAAAGGGCTGGCGAAAGGTGGGCTAAAGTTAACCGGTAGTCATTCTTGGAATGCAACCAGAAAACATTATTTAAAGGAAGGTTTTGCAAAACCTGGAGAACCATTACATCACTGGTTAATACACAGAAATGGCCCCATCGGTAAGTCTATTCCTGATGGTGTAAAAAATCAAATGTGGAATTTAAAATCTTTTCCTAATCAAGCACAGCATATGATTTATGGCCATGGGAAAAATTATTTAGGACGAGAAGGGGCAGGTTGGCTAGGCCAATTATGGCATGGTACACCGACTTGGCCAAAATTGACAATACTTTCTTATGGAGGTAGGGGCTTAAGTTTAACAATTGGTAATACTGATGACAATGACGAACAGTAAATTTTTAACGTTTCCTGTAATAGCTTACAAAGAAAAAGAAAGTGCTTTATATGTCTTTTTAAAAAGAGAGGAATTGATAAAGACGAGCGTTCGTTTATACAACGAAAAAATATATGAAGGCGTTTTTTTTATTGATAGCAATGGGGATCTGTATAAGGTTATTTCTGTTGAAAAGACTGGTTGGGGGACTCCTTTATGGGGTTATAACTTGATGTATAAGGGACGACTAATAAAAATTGAGTTTATCTTAGAGAAAGTAGACCATTTGAGTTTAACTAAATTTAAAGAGGTTATACATCCAAGAGCAAAGCGGCATTCGCCTGATTTTGGAGAAGTAGAAGATAGATTTATTGCTGCGAGCACTTATGAGGACGTTATCCGAATTACACAGTGATATTTTACGAAATCTGGATTAAGATACTATATGCATACGGAAGCGCAATCCACCACGGGTTGCGCTTTTTTAGTGTATTGCCTTCAGCTTTACGTTGTTGATCATGGCATCGAGTGCGTACAGGATGCAGGTTTTGTCCTGCTCCGGGAACTTGGCAATATCGTTGAGCCTTCTGAGCATGGAGGGGTCTTTGAGGAGTTCCCTGTCTTCGGACTCACCGAGCAGATAGCCCACGGTGGTATCGAGCACTTCCGCGAGCTTTTTAACCACGTCAATAGTAGGTTTTACTTCATCGCGCTCGTACTTGCCAATGATGGAGTGGTGGGACTGAATATTTTTAGCGAGCTGCGCCTGTGACAACCCTTTCTCTTCCCTGGCTTCTCTTAATTTTTTACCGAAGGTGCTCATGATATGCGCATTTATGGCGTTTTAA
This sequence comes from uncultured Chitinophaga sp., assembly GCA_965653435.1. Classification (GTDB taxonomy): domain Bacteria; phylum Bacteroidota; class Bacteroidia; order Chitinophagales; family Chitinophagaceae; genus Chitinophaga. The sequence goes on along the minus strand of CBFHAF010000157.1, from coordinate 6,276 downwards.
AGCCTGTTAATCGTTGATTTACTAAAATTACTGACAAAAAATGAGCTAATAAAACCATAAGTGTTTTGCTATGTGATGTAGATGTGCTACATTTATACCAAATATTGTCAGGTATAAAATTTATCCACATGGCAAAGCAAATGAGAACGGGCAAAATACACGGGCGTTACCAGGCGGTGTCGGGTCATTGGAACCATGCGCGGGACGTGGCCTGGGTACGGCTAGGCGGGTTGTGGTTGGAGCAGGCGGGTTTTAAGGTAGGGGATACGATCGCGATCGAAGTGAAGCAGGGGCAACTAGTGATCACCAAACAACCTGGGCATGGAGATCGCTGATATCAAACGGCACCTGCCGTTGAGCGCGGTGCTGTCGCATTACGGGCTGCAACCGGATCGGGCAGGCCGGCTGCGTTGCCCGTTCCATGATGATCACACGCCGAGCATGCAGGTCTACCCCAAAACGCAGACGTGTTATTGTTTTTCTGCGAACTGCGCCACGCACGGCAAGGCGTTGGACGTGATCGATTTTGTGATGCACAAGGAAGGCTTTTCTAAGCGTGAAGCGATCCGTTATTGCGAGCGGCTGTGCGGCGGAGCGCTGCTGACCGCTGCGCAGGCCATCCCGCCCGCTCCCGCAGCGGTCTATGGGGGCAACCTCCTGGAACATATGTTTACCTACTTCAAGAACGCGGTGCCCAACAGTAAACCAGCACAGGCGTATATCCATAGCCGTGGGTTGGATGCGACGCGGCTGGAGATCGGGTACAACAGCGCACAGTTCCACCACGGGCAGCGCAAGGATGATGGCTTGATAAGCGCCTGCGTACAGGCGGGATTGCTGGCGCCCTGGGGCACGAATACGCGGGAAGGCGGCCAGGCGTATAAACCCTTTGGGAAGTACTGCCTGGTGTTCGCCCTAAGATCCCGCAGCGGCGCGGTTACCGGCCTGTACTTCCGCAGCACGGTGAACGACGATACCGCCAAACACTTTTATTTAAAGGATCGTCAGGGCTTGTATCCTGGTTATCCGGCGGAGCACACGACCAAGCTGATTGTAACGGAAGCGGTGATCGACGCGGCGACGTTGCTGCAGCAGGAAAGCATTGCGCGGGAATACAGCGTGCTGGCCTGTTACGGCACCAATGGGCTGACTGAAGAACACGCTGCTGCTATCGCAGCATTACCGCACTTACGGGAGATCGTCTTCGCCTTCGACGGGGATGAAGCAGGCAATAAAGCCACGCAAAAATACGCGGCGCAGCTGCGTGATCGTTACCCGCAGTTATTGCTGACCACCTTAAACCTGCCTGCTGGTGAGGATGTGAACAGCCTGGGCTGCGCGCACGAACCGGAGATCTTCACGGTGCTGCTGGATAGCCGCCAGCCGGTTGTTTTATCTTCAATTGAAAATACAAGTCCCACATCAGAATCGACGGAACCTGCTACCGTGGCTGCTGTCAGCGCTGGCGAGCTGGACAGGCGCAACCCTTACAAACTCCGTTACAGCGGCACCGCTGCACACTATGAGGTGCCGGGTGGTATTGGTAGAGGGCTGGACAGCCTGAAGGTAACGCTGGTGATCACGCACAATACAAGCGGCCAGAAGAGCCGCCAGAAGCTGGACTTGTATGAGGATAAGCAGGTAGAAAAATGCTGCAAAGACGTGAGCGAGAAGCTCTTTTTAGATGCTGCGCAACTGGCTGCTGATCTGTACCGGTTAACGGACTTGTTAGAGACCTACCGCGAGCAGGAACTTTTAAATAGCCAACAATCAGACAGCGCCGCGACGGTGGATTATCCGCTGACGGCTGCGGAGCGCCATGCTGCGGAGGAATTTTTACGCGCCCCTGACCTGATGGGTCGCCTGAACGCTCTGTTGGAAAACACCGGGATCATTGGTGAGGAAACGAACCGTTTGTTCCTGCTGCTGATCGCGATCAGTTACAAGATGGCCGAGCCCTTGCATGCGCTGATACAGGGGAGTAGCGGCAGCGGCAAGACGCGGCTGCTCAAACAGATATCGGACTGCATGCCACCGGAACGGGTCACGAAGCTGACGCGGGTGAGCGATAAGGTGTTGTATAACTATCCGGAGACCTACTTTGTGCACCGCTTGCTGTGCCTGGAAGATATCGACGGCCTGGGCGAAGAAGCGGAGTTTGCGTTAAGAGAGCTGCAGAGTAACGGGGAGCTGACGAGCGCGATGAGCATCAAGCTGGAGAGCGGCCAGATCACCAGCGGCCAGAAAACGGTGCGCGGCCCGATCGCCTCGCTGGCCTGCACGACGCGGGGCGAGCTGTACGAGGATAACCTGAGCCGGGTGTTTTTGGTGGCGGTAGACGAGCGTGCGGCGCAGACGGCGCGTATTTTGGATTACCAGAACCGCAAGGCGGCTGGTCAGCTGGATCACCACCAGGAACAGGCGGCGAAGCTGCAGCTGCAACACCTGGTGCGGGCGCTGCGCCCGCTGGCCGTGGTCAACCCGTACGCAGGTAAGCTGCAGCTGCCGCGGGAAGCGCACAAGCTGCGGCGGTTGAATGACCTGTTTTTGAACTTTGTGAAGATGGTCACGTTGGTGCACCAGTACCAGCGTCAGCAGGATGGGAAAAATCGTTTAATCGTTGATGTAAGTGACCTGGAACAAGCCGTGGAGATCATGTTCGACAGCATCGTGCTGAAGGTGGATGAGCTGGATGGGAGCCTGCGGCAGTTCTTTGAGCAGCTGAAAGGCTTTTTGCAAAAGGCGCATCCCGATGAGGGGCAAAAGGCTACGTTTACGTTGCGGGAAGTGCGCCATGGCTTACATATTAGCAAGATGGCCGTGTTCCGTTACATGCATGAGTTGCAGCGGCTGGAATACGTGCGCATCACGGGCGGGCATGCTAATCGTGGGTTTACTTACCAGGTGAGCTATTGGGATCATTACGAGGGCTTGCGGGCACGGTTGAAGCAATCGCTGCAAGCGCAAATCGAGGCGCTTCGGGCTGTTACGCCAGCAGTAGCCACAGCCGCGGAAATGCTCCATGGCTGAAACGCCAGTGAAACACCAGCGAAACGCCAGAACGCTTTACAGACGGGTAAATCATGGCTGGCGTAACCAGTAACTAAGAAATGCTCCAGGGGGGTACAAAAAAATGGTCGTACCCGGTAAAAACGTCGTAGCTGTTCACCTTTTATCCCTATATCTTTTTTTATTACAACTGTTTATCCCTATCCCTTATCTATCCTACGAAACCCCTTCTTCTCTTCATCTGATTACTTCACTTTTTAAAATGAAAAGTTATGGAACAACCCTTGGTTTGTTTTGCCGATTACTTGTCTGTGATTGGCTACAGTAGCGGTACGCAGTCGATGATCGGGGCTTGCGTGCGGGAGTTTTGGGGCTGGGGTCGGTATGTGATGGTGGATCATATTACTCCTGTTGCGATCCGGGATTTTTATACCTGGTTGCACACGCGCCCGTTGCAACGCGGTGCGGGTGGGCTGAGCGCGATGATGATCAGTCATTATGTATACAGCTTAAAAGTGTTCTTTGGCTGGCTGCAGCAAAGCGGCCGGTTGCCCGTCAATCCCATGAGCGGCCTGCAGTTCGATAGTCCGACCCGGTTACCCCGGGAGCCGTTGACCGTGGTGGAAGTCACGGCTTTGTTCGAAGCAGCGGAAACCTTGCGGGAGCAGGCGCTGCTGCATGTGTTTTACAGTGCGGGGCTGCGGCGTACGGAAGGGGTGATGCTGCGCACCAGCGATGTACATGGTAAAGAGCGGTTGTTGTACGTGCGCGCGGGCAAAGGTGGGCGGCGGCGGGTGGTGCCGCTGGCAGCGCGGGTCGCCACTGCCTTTAGTACTTACCTGGAACAGGAGCGGGGCAGCGGACGCAGTGGCGCGTTTTTGCTATCGCCTGCCGGTGCGCCGATGACAGGAGCACAGTGTCTGCTGTTATTAAAAACCTTGCTGGAGCGGGCAGGGCTGCCGGCCACGATCACGCTGCATGACCTGCGGCGGTCGGTGGCTACGCACCTGCTGCAGGCGGGGATGCGGGCAGAGCAGGTACGGGACTTTTTAGGGCATCAGCATTTAGAAACCACGCAGCTGTACGCCCGGCCGGCCGCGGCCCAAATCTTACGCGTATGAATTTACCGACCGCTTTACAAACGTACCTGGACCAACATTATACGCCTGCCACGGCGGCCAGCTATGGGCGGCAGATCGCCGCTTACCTGGGCGACTGCCCGGATGCTGAGCAGGCGCGGTACACGGATGTGCTGGCGTATGTGGGGCAGCTGCGGCAGCGGTATCATAACGCCGCTACGTTGCACCGCCTCTTATGCAGCATCAAGGTTTTTTACGATTACCTGTGCGACAGCGGCCAGCGCAGTGATCATCCGGGAAAAATCATCTACTTAAAAGACCGGCGCTCGCGGGACGTGCAGCTGCAGGATCTGTTTACGGCTGGTGAACTGTTGCAGTTACTGGAACGCAAAACGCGTTACGGGGCTTTATATTACCGCAACAGGGTGCTGGTGAGCCTGCTGGTCTACCAGGGGCTCCGCGTGGCAGAAATGGCTGCTTTACGGGTCAGCGATGTGAATCTGGATGCAGGGACGATCTATATCGCTGCCACGCCGCAGACCAATAGCCGGACGTTATCGTTACAACCTGAGCAGGTGTTGTTGGTGTACAGTTACCTGCAGGGCGTTCGCCCTGGGCTCTTACGCGGAAATGCTTGCGACATTTTACTGGTGGGTCTTCGCGGCAAACCCATGCCGGCAGCGGATATTGTAAAGCATGTGCAGCGCCATTACAAAGGGATGTTCGGAAATCGGAAGGTGAGCGCGGGGACGATCCGGCAAAGTGTGATCGCCAATCTGTTAAAGGCAAAGCATGACATCAGTGTGGTGCAGCAGTTTGCGGGGCATAAATATCCGTCGAGCACGGAGCGTTACCGGGCGGGAGAGGTGGCTACGCTGCAGGCCGCCATCGATCAGTATTATCCGTTGTTGTAAAAAAGTGGAGCTGGTGGGAATCGAACCCGCGTCCACACCTGGATAGGCGGAAAGGAAAACAACATCATCATGGGCGGGTAAGGAGGCTCTCAAAGATACGTTACTGCAGCGTACTGGCCTCCTTACCCGCCCATGATGCGCCAAGACGATCCCGCCGCCGATCAGGGTGCTGCCGTCGCTGTTCGCGGCAGGACTTGCACTACAGCTGGTTCCTGAACTGCGGCCTTCCGCTACGATCCCATCCGCTCCCGCCACCTGGCACCGCCATGCCTTGCGCGCCACGGGGGCGGGAGCGCGCCAGCGCGGAGCCACCGTAGGCGAGCAAGGCAGGCAGGTGGCGGACGAAATGGGGCAGCGCAGGGATGTGCGCCTTTAGGCGCATAGACCGACAGCTGCCCGAACGCAGGGAGCAGGCAGGGGCGGCCTCGGGAAACCTTGCCTAAGGGTTAAGCCCCTGGCTGCGACCGGAGGGAGACCGCTTTACCTGGCGTTGCGTGTAGAGGACATAGCGGGAAAAGAAAAACGTTGCCAGTTACCTGCCTGAAATACTTCAGTTGAAAAAGAAAAACCCTTGCCCGTTCGTTCGCTTTGATCATCTACGTTTGCCCATCGACGTTACAGTGCTGAAATCTTCTCTTACCTGCTATGTTCCTCCCTATCCATGTCAGGAAAAGCGGTCTCCCTGCGGCTGCGGGGCGGGCTGAAACCTTCCTGATGCAAAGCCTGTCGTGAACACTTGCGTTTACCTGTGCAGCCCACCCCTCCGCCTTCGTTCGGGCAGCTGTCGGTCTGCTCGCTTCGCTCACATCCCTGCGCAGCCTCATATCCGTCCGCCACCTGCCGGCGGCGCGTGGTGAGCGGTGGCTCCGTGCTCGCTTCGCTCGCCCTCCCGCCCCCGCACCCCGCGCCGCATGGCGGGTGGTGGCGGGGAATGCAGCGGAGGGACGGAAGAATAAAGAATGGACGGAAGAATATGGCCTGCCGCGAACGGCGGCGCAGGAACCTGGCTCAGCGGCGGGATGATCTTGGCGGGCAGCGTGCAGGCAGCAGGCGGCGGTGATCCGTGGCCGGGTTCTTCGGGAGGCCACCTGCTACCTGCCCGCTGCTGTTTGTTTTTTTTCTTTCAACTGAAAAAAGAAAACTGCTATCTTGGGGGTAGTTCTTTGAGAGGGAAACGGGTGAAACGCGCGACCCCTAAAATGTCACTACACCTTACAGGTATGGGTTTAACGGGAAGGAGAATGATAACGAAGTTAAAGGAGAGGGGAACCAGC
>CBFHAF010000156.1:0-8368 GCA_965653435.1 uncultured Chitinophaga sp. | reverse complement strand
CATGCTCCTGGTCTTCTTCAGCCTGCAGGTACAAGGCAAAACCTACAGCCAGTCGCTCACATTCTCCTACAGGAATGTATCGCTGGAGCAGATCTTTACCGAGATCAAAAAACAAAGCGGGTACCTGTTCATCTGCAGCAGCAAACAACTGGAAAACACCCGCAACGTAAGCATCTCCGTAAATAACGCCTCGCTGGAGCACGTGCTCGACCTTGTTTTTAAGGAGCAGCCGCTCACGTACAGGATCGTAAAGAACACGATCGTCGTGATGCCCAGAGAAACCAGCGCCGCGGCCGCTTCCCAACCGGCGGCCGCCGCAATAGAGATCAGCGGCACGGTGGCGGATGAAGCCGGGGTGCCGCTGCCCGGCGTCACGGTCCAGCTGAAAGGCACCGGTACCGGCACCAGCACCGATGTAAACGGGAAATATGCCATCAGCATCCCGCAGCATGGTACGCTGGTGTTCAGCTACACCGGTTTCTCCACGCAGGAAATACCCACAGCCGGCAAAACTTCCATCCACGTAAAAATGGCCCGGTCCGAAACCAGCCTGAACGAAGTAGTAGTGGTAGGTTACGGCACACAGCTGAAAAAAGATATCTCGGGCTCCGTTTCCGTGGTATCTGAAAAAGATTTTAACAAAGGCGTTACGCAGACGGCCGCAGATCTGCTGCAGGGCAAAGTGGCCGGCCTCACGGTGACCACCGAAACCGGCGACGTGACCGCCAAACAAACCATCCGCCTGAGAGGCTCTTCATCCCTCACCGCATCCAGCGCGCCTTTCGTAGTGATAGACGGGGTGCCGGGCATGGACCTGAATTCCGTATCGCCGCAGGACATTGAATCCATCAGCGTGCTGAAAGACGCGGCGGCCACCGCCATCTATGGCTCCCGCTCCGCCAGCGGCGTGATACTCATCACCACCAAAAAAGGCAAAAGCGGGCAGGCCAAAGTACAGTTCAATAACTACATCGCCGTAGACCAGGTGTCCAACAAACCGGAACTGCTCTCCGCCTCCGAATGGCGGGCATACACCAAAGAGAACGGCATGGACGTAACCGGGCTGGACGTAGGCGGCAACACGGACTGGTTCAAAGAGATCATGCGCACCGGCGTTTCATACAACAACAACCTGTCGGTATCCGGCGGCAGCGACAAAGGCAATTACCGCGCTTCGCTGAACTATCTCAACCGCGAAGGCATCATGCGCGACAACGACCTGAAAAGGTTCAACGCATTGTTCTCCGTGAACCAGAAAATATTCGACGGAAGGGTGAACCTTTCACTGGTGGCCGGCGCGGTACAGAGCGACTTCTCCCCCACCAACAGCTTCAACTCTGTGCTGGCTTACACCATGCTGCCGGTGTACACCATCAGGAACCCCGATGGCAGCTGGTTCGAAAAATTCGACTGGGAACAGGGGAACCCCGTGCACAACATCACCGAAAACCGCAACCTCACCAAAACCAGCCAGCTATACGGCAACGGCAACATCAGGGCGACCATTTTCGAAGGATTCACTGCCAGCGTCAACCTTTTCAAACAGCGCAGCACACAGGACGGCAGCCGTTATAACGCCATCACCACACAGTCCGGCAGAACGGACCACGGTTACGCCCTGCGCGAAAACAGCGTGTGGGACAAAAACCTTATGGAGCTTACCGCGGAATATGACAAGACCTTCGGGCGGCATCACCTGAAAGTACTGGGCGGGTATTCTTACGAAGAGAACCTCATGCAATACATGAAAGCATCGAACCGCGGCTTTATTACGGACCAGTTCGAGTACAACAACCTCGCCGCCGGCGAAAGCCTGTTCCCCAGCGACGTAGGTTCCGCCAAAGAAGAAAGCAAGCTGATCTCGTTCTTCGGGAGGCTGAACTACAGCTACGACAGCAAATACACCTTAACCGCAACGCTCCGCCGCGACGGCTCCTCAAAATTCGGCAACAACAACAAATGGGGGATCTTTCCTTCCGCTTCCGCCGCATGGACCCTCTCAGAAGAAACATTCCTGAAAGGCAACCCCGTAGTGAACGACCTGAAACTGAGAGTAGGATATGGCGTAGTAGGCAACCAGGAAGGCATTGGCCCCTACAGCTCCATTGCCCTGTACGGCAGGGGCGATGAATATTACGACAACGGGCGTTGGAGAAACACCTACCGTTATGTACAGAACGACAACCCTAACCTGAAATGGGAAGAAACCTCCACCCTGAATGCCGGTATCGATTTTGCGGTACTCAACAGCCGCATTTCCGGCGCGCTTGACTATTATGTAAAAAAGACCAGCGACCTGCTCTACGTATACAACGTACCCGTGCCGCCCAACCTGTTCCCCACCACACTGGCCAACGTAGGCGACATGACCAATACCGGTTTTGAACTGATCATTAATACAGAAAATATCCGCACAAAGAATTTCCGCTGGAACAGTTCCGTGAACTTCGCCACCAACAAAAACGTCGTGAACAGGCTCTCGAACGAGCTGTACCAGACGGAAAGCATCAAAACCGGCGGCATAGCCCTGCGCGGCTCAGGCAATCTCACCAGCCATATCATTGAAGAAGGCAGGGAAGTAGGCACGTTTTACGGCTGGAAGTCGAAAGGCCTCGACGAGAACGGCAAGTTCATCTTTGAAGACCTGAACAAGGACGGCGAGATCAACAGCCTCGACTACACTTACATCGGCCAGGCATTGCCGCGGTTTACCTACGGCATTTCCAACTCCTTCACCTACCAGCGTTTCAACCTTTCTTTTTTTCTGAGGGGCGTGTATGGCAACGACGTGCTGAACAACCCGCGGCTGCAATACGCCAATAAAAAGTGGCTGCCTGGCTCCAACGTCATGAAAGACGCGCTTACGAACGGCATCAACGACGATCCGAAATACTCCAGCTATTATATCGAAAAAGGCTCATTCCTCCGGCTGGACAATGCCAGTTTTTCCTACGATGTGCTTGAAAGGCCATGGAAAGGCATTAAAGGAATGCGCCTTTATATCACCGCGCAAAACCTGTTCGTGATCACCAAGTTCAAGGGGCTGGACCCCGAGGTGAACATGAGCGGGCTGGCGCCCGGCGTGCTGGAAACGGTTTTTGTTCCCAAAGCGCGGACCTGGTCATTTGGTGTTGATCTTAATTTCTAAACAGCCAACAACAAACGTCATGAAAAATTTCAGATTACCGGTACTTACCATCCTGATCCTTACAGTGCTGACGCCAGCCTGTACCAACCTGGATGAAAAACTGTACACGCAGGTATCCGTGGACGATTTCGGGAAAAACCAGGAGCAGATCAATGCGCTGGTAGGCTCCATTTACAGCGGCCTGAAGCTGCACGGCATAGACTGGGACACCTATCTCACCATGGACGGCCTTTCTTCCGATATGATAGCCATACCCGGCTACAAAGGCGGGGACTGGAGCGAGCCTATGTACAAGGAAAGCATGCAGCACAAGTGGAACGCCAGCAGCAGCGGCTTCAACGAGTCCTATTTCGGCCCTTCTTCAAACATTGCCCTCTGCAACCAGATCTATTACCAGATCGACATCAACAAAGCCATCGCATCCGACCTCAAAGAGCAGATACTGGCGGAGATCAGGGGCGTGCGCGCTTTCTGGTACTATATCCTTTGCGACCACTACGGCAATGTGCCGATCGTAACGGACTTCCTGGACAAAAGCCAGCCCGCCACCAAAACGCGCGCGGAAGTGTACAACTTCATCGTTGCCGAACTGAACGCGATCAAGGACAAACTCAGGAGAGACGTAGCTACACCCGCCAGCTACGGCAAAATGACCCGCGGCGCCGCTTACACGCTGCTCGCGAAAATGTATCTCAACGCACAGGCATGGAACCCTGCCGGCGGAGCAAAATGGCAGGAATGCGCGCAGGCTTGCGACACCGTACTGTCCATGCCCTACCAGCTTGAGAAATGGGATATCAATTTTGTTCCGAACAACCACATTTCCCGTGAAGCGATATTCTCCGCCGCCTTTAAATCCGGCGGAACGGGCCGGCAAAACAACATCGCGCTCAACACCCTCCATTACTTCGACCCTATCGCGCTGGGCCTCAACATCAGCCCCTGGAACGGCATTGCCGCCAACCCGGCTTATGTGAAAGAATTTGACCCGGCAGACGCAAGATATGCCGCGTCTTTCCTGATCGGCCCCATGAAAGACCCTTCAGGGAACATCATCATGACACCGCATGGCCGCCCGCTGATCCACACCGTAGATATGGTGATGAACGAGCCCGGCCCCGACGGCTGGGGATGGATCAACCAGGAAGAAGGCGCGAGGATCAAAAAATGGGAATTTGAACCGGGGCTGAGCAACAGCATGGAAAATGATTTCCACATCTTCAGGCTGGCCGATGTATACCTCATGAAAGCCGAAGCCATCCTCCGTTACGGCGGCAACAACGGCGAGGCCACCGAGCTGGTGAACAGGATACGCGCCAGGGCTTTTGCCGACCCGGCCAAACTATACGGCTCCGTGACGCTGGATCACGTTTATAAAGAAAGAAGGTTCGAGCTGGCCTGGGAAGGTTTTACCCGGCAGGACATGATCCGGTTCGGCAAATTCCTGCAGGCCCGCCCCCCGTTCAAACCATTTGTGAGCGACGCAAAATACCTGCTGTACGCCATACCGCAGGCCGCCATAGACGCCAACAACAAACTGAAACAGAACGACGGGTACTGAGTTCCCGCCCTTCCAAACCACATACATCTATTTAAACTCTCTCGCATGAAGAACATGACCAGGAAAGACTTTTTAAGCAACGTAAGCGTACTGGGCACAGCCGCCCTGCTCTCTCCCTCCGCATTCGCATCTGCCGGCACGCAGCAGCAGCCGTTCACGCCGCTCAACAGGAAAGTAAAGGTAGGCCTCATCGGCTGCGGCAGCGTATCGGGCGTGTACCTTCCCCACCTCGCCACCTGCCCTTACGCGGAAGTGGTAAGCCTCTGCGACATCAAACCCGAGCGCGCCGAAAGGGCCGCCAAAAAGATCAATGGCGCCACCGCCTACCCTCATATCGATAAAATGCTGGCCGGCGTACCGTTCGACCTGCTGGTAAACACCACCAACATGCAGGAACATGGCCGGCTCAACAAGATCGCCATTGCCGCAGGTAAAAACGTCTGGTGCGAAAAACCGCTGGCCACCACCTACAACGAAGGCGTGGAAGTACTGCAAATGGCGAAAAAGAAAGGCGTACAGATATGGGGGGCGCCGGCAGTGGTGAATAGCCCGCAGTTTGCCTTTATGGCCAAACAGGTGAATGAGGGCACGCTCGGTAAAATTGCCGCGGCACATGGGCATTACGGTCATGAAGGCCCCACCTGGTCCGCCTTTTTCTACGAAAAAAATGGCGGCAGCCTGCCGGACCTCGGCGTATACAACATTGCCACGCTCACCGGCCTGTTCGGCCCCGCCAAATCGGTAGTGGCCATGACGAACGTGATCACTCCCACACGCAAGGTGGATGATAAAGGCACAGTGACCGTTGTGGCGGAAGATAATGCGCAGGTATTGTTCGAGCACGCCAGCGGCGTACTCTCGCATATCCAGTGCGGCTTCAACTATTTCGACCCTTACGGCCACCAGGGCACGGGCCAGGAGCGGCCCACGATCTCCGTGTACGGCACGAAAGGCAATATGCACATGGTAGGTTACGACTGGAAGCCTTCCGGCGTGGATATGGCCACCCACGACCATCCCGCCACGGAACGTTTCGTAAAAGACGCCGGCACTTATGTATGGCAGGAAGGCGCTTCCGTGATCTGCGAATATCTCTCCACCGGCAAAAAACCGTTGATCAACGTAGAACATTCCCTGCACGTGCTGGAGATCATCGAAGCCTCCAACGAATCGCAGCGCACCGGCAAACGAATCGCACTCAGGTCTTCATTCCCCTGGCCAATAGTCGGATAAATGAAAAACGCAAAACATATACTGACAGGGAACAACCGCTACAGGGTTGTTTTCCTGTTCAGTTTTGCTTCCCTCGGCAGCTGGATGCCCAGCCTGAACCTTTGGCTGGAAGACCAGGGCGTGCGCAGCACGGAGATGGGTTACCTGGCCGCTATTCCCTGGCTGGTAATGCTGCTCGTGCAGCCTTTCTGGGGCATACTGGCAGACAGGGCGGGGAAAATGCGTTGCTTCCATTTTGCCGCCATCCCCGCCGTATTGTTATTCGCCATATTCCCCTTCGCCGCGAAAGGAACATGGCTTACGGGCATGATGATCCTTTTATTCTCCGTTTTTCAAACACCCGTGCTGCCGCTGCTGGACAGCATCACGCTCGATCATGCAGCGATTCACCCCAAAGTTTCCTACAGCAGCCTGCGCTTCTGGGGTGCGCCGGGGTTCGGGCTGGGAGCCTGGCTCACCGGCATGCTTGCAGAAACATACGGCAGCAACGTTATATTTTACCTCAGCGCCGCTTTCCTGCTGCTGGCCTGGCTTGCCGCTACACGGTTCGAAAGAACGGCTCCCGCTGTGGCCGCGGCCGACCTCAGCTTTAAAGAGCTGGGCCGCGTATCCGGCAACAGGGTGCTGCTCATTTTTTTACTGGTGGTAATGATCGTATCCATCGCGCAATCGGCCAGTTCATTTTTCCTGACGGTATATATGCGTGAAATAGGCGCCTCCCCGTCCGTAACCGGCACTGCTATTGGCGTACAGGCGCTGAGCGAAATGCCATTTTATTTCATCGCGGCCTGGCTGCTGCGGAGGATGCCGCCGGGAAAGGTGCTGATCATCGCCATCTCCGGCACCGCCCTGCGGTTGCTGCTTTATTACCTGAACAACAACCCTTATGCCGTGATAGGCATCGAAAGCCTGAACGGCGTCACCTGGACGCTGCTGTGGCTTGCATGCGTGGAATTCGTGAATGCAAAGATCCCCGCGCAATGGAGAACCACCGGGCAATCCATGCTGTGGGCCATGTATTTCGGCGCGGGCGCCGTGCTGGGAAATATCCTGACGGGCAGGCTGTACGAGACCATGCCGATGCAGCAGGTGTTCGGCATATTCAGCCTGCTCGTTCTTATTACAGGCATCGTTTCATTCCCGTTGCTGATCAGATCCTCCGGCACAAGGCCCATCGCCGCGCCGGAAACATCGTCACTTTAAAAAATTCATCTTATGGAACAACTGCTCGAACAATATAAAAAAGGATGGAGCCTGCCGCGCGATTTTTACATGAGCCGGCAGGTGCTGAACCGGGAAACAGAGGCCATCTGGAAACAGAACTGGTTGTTTGCAGGCTTCTCCTGCGAAATACCCGAGCCAGGCGACTATTTCACCTACGCCGTGCTGGACCAGTCCGTGATCATCATCAGGAATGAAGACGGGAAAATTTACGCCCACCATAACTCCTGCCGCCACAGGGGCTCCGCCATCTGCATCGAGGAGCGCGGCCATGAAGACAAACTGAAATGCCCCTATCACAACTGGGTGTACGATAAAACAGGCCGGCTCAGGAATGCCCGGCTGATGCCGGATGATTTTGACAAAAGCCAGTTCGGCCTTCACCCCGTTCATCTCACCGATGTAGCGGGAGCGATCTTTATTTCACTGGCAGACGATCCGCCGGACTTTTCCCGGGAGGCCGCAGACCTTGCGCCCTACCTGCAGCCATACCAGCTGGAAAAAGCGAAAGTTGCCTGCCGCGACCGTTACGAACTGGAAGCCAACTGGAAACTGATCGGAGAGAACTTCCGCGAATGTTACCACTGCGGCCCGGTGCACATCGAATACTGCAGCGTGGTGGTGGGCGCAAACCTGGTGGAGAACCGCGACGACGTGCTCCGAGTCAGCATGCTCAGCTGGGCGCGGCAAGGCCTGGCATCCGCCACTATCGAAAACGTGCCGGATGCCAGCCATTACGCTACCCGTTACCCCCTCCGCCCCGGCATGGAAAGTTATACGCTGGACGGTAAGCCCGCCGCCCCGCTGATGGGCATTCACAAACAATACGACAGCGGCGTGGTGGGCCTCATCAATTATCCCAACTTCTGGATGGACGGCGTCAGCGATTATATCTGGGCCATGCGCATCACCCCGATAGACGCGACACGGTCGATGGTAGACCTCACCTGGCTGGTGGACGGCAACGCGGAAGAAGGCGTGGATTACGAGCTGGACAGGCTCACAGAGTTCTGGAAGATCACAGGCGAACAGGACTGGCATCTTTGCGAAAACAACCAGAAAGGCATCCGTTCGTCCCGGTACGAGCCCGGCCCCATGGCGCCTTCGGAAGAGGACGTGGTTAATTTTCATACCTGGTACCTGAACAGGATGCGCCAGGGCCTTACCAAACCCCGGTAACATGAAACGGACAACGATCGCCCCGG
>CBFHAF010000155.1:0-8381 GCA_965653435.1 uncultured Chitinophaga sp. | reverse complement strand
AAACAAGATCGCTACCGTTTCTTTTGTGGGCAGCAACGCCCACATAGGGTATACTCACCTGAAAGTAGGCACCGAAGGGGCTTCCGGCGTACCCGAGCTGGTGCGTATTTTTGAGGACTGGACGGAAGTAAGTTTGCGTACCAATGGAAACACCTGCGCGGTTTATATCAATGGCACATTGGCTAAAAGCATCAACTATGCCGGCGCCATTGGCCGCCTCAAAGATGTGCGCGTGACTTTCAAGGGTTACGGCAGCGTGGATTATTTCCGCGTCACCGGCCTGCAGGGCGCAAAGATCGTGCGCAATGAATTCAATAATGTAAGCACTCCTTCCCAGGGCCTGGAATTCGGATGGTAAGAACTTTCCTTCTTTTTCGAAAAGCGGTTGCATTGCAGCCGCTTTTTTTGTTTCTGCTTCTGAAGGATTATGTGTATTTTCCTATACACCAAAATCAAGATCCCATGAGCTTAACCCGACGTTCCTTTATGAAAAACAGCCTGGGCGGCGCAGCCCTGCTGGGTCTGCCGGCTGCGGCAGCGCAAGCGGCCGCGCCTCCGCCCGCGGGCAAACCGTTCAAGCTGGCTGTTTCAAGCTACTCTTACTGGCATTTCAGAACGCCCAAAGTACCCATCGAAAAGGTGATAGACGAAGCTGCGATGCTGGGCGTGGAAGGGGTGGATGTATTGCACCGGCAGATGGACGGGGAAGACAATGCATACCTTCAGAAGCTGAAACGCCATGCTTTCCTGAACGGCGTGGACCTGGTAAGCCTTTCCATCCACCAGGATTTCGTATCGCCCGACGCCGCCGAGCGGCAGAAAGATATTGATCACACCATCCGATGCATAGAGCTGGCCTATAAAATGGGCATTCCCGCCATCAGGCTCAATTCCGGCCGCTGGGGCACCATTAAGTCGTTCGACGATCTCATGAAAGCCCGCGGGGTGGAGCAGCCCATCCCCGGTTACACGGAAGAAGACGCGTTTAAATGGTGTATAGACAGCATTGAGAAATGCCTGCCCAAAGCGGCCGAGTGCGGCGTGCTGCTGGCGCTGGAGAACCACTGGGGCCTCACCAGCACACCCGAAGGCCTGCTGCGCATCCGCAAGGCGATAGAAAGCCCCTGGCTGGGCGTGCTGATGGACACAGGCAACTTCCTCGAAAACCCATACGACAAGCTGGAAAAGGTAGCGCCCTACGCCAACTTCGTACAGGCGAAAACGTATTACGGCGGCGGGGAATGGTATACGCTGGACCTCGACTATCCGCGCATCATCCAGATACTGCGCAAAGTGGATTACCGCGGTTATATCGCCATCGAATTTGAAGGGAAAGAAGCCGCGGAAACCGGTGTGCAGAAAAGCGTGGAAATGTTGCGCAAGGCGATGGGTCAATCCGCATAAGCTGCTTCCACTTCCTTTGCCCAGGCGGCGATCATCCCGGCGTCGGCTTTATCCGCCCGGTCGAAGAACAGGTGCTGTTTGATATCGAAACCGCAATAACTGTAAATACCCGTGTCTGAAGTGAGCCTCAGGGCCTGGTCCATCCCGTTGGACTGGTATTCTTCGTGGCTTTTGCCATGGGTGTTGAAGATGTAGGCGGTTTTGCCTTTCAGCAATCCCTTTTGCACGCCTTTGTCGTAGCGGTAAGCAAAGCCATAGGTCATCACCCGGTCGATATACCCTTTCATGATGGCGGGCATGCCGGTCCACCATACGGGATAGATAAAAGTAACGGCGTCCGCCCGGCTGAGGTATTCCTGTTCTTTTACGATGTTGGCTTCATTCTGCCCGGTCATCTGGCCGTGCATGTCGTGCAGCGACAGTACTGGATCGAAGCCGATGGCGTACAGGTCGCGTACCTCCACTTCATGCCCGGCGCGGCGGATGGCGGCTGCGGCGGTTTCTTTCAGTTGGTGGTTCACGCTTTTGGCGTTTGGATGCGCGTAGATAATGAGATGTTGCATATCAGTGTTTTTTACTGATGCAAACTTAGCGCAGCGCATTTCCCGGGTATTGTAAGAAAACGAAAACGGTTATCCGCCTGCCACGCACACGTCTTCCCGCATGCGCAGGTATTCAGTGGGAGAGATGCCGAGATAATGGTTGAAGTCGCGGATCAGGTGGCTTTGATCATAAAAACCGCATTGATCTATCACTTCGAACCAATCGGGCGTGCCCCGGTTGTTCAGGAGTTCCACGGCCCGCAGGAAACGGCGGTGGCGGTGAGCTTCCTTGGCGCTGAAGCCGAGGTATTTCTGGTAGTTCATCTGCACGTTCCGTTCGCTTTGCCCGGTTTCAGAGGCGATCACCTTTACGGGGTTCAGCAGCGTGTCCTGGTTGCGGATGATGTTTTCAGAAGCGGCTTCGCGGTCGCGCAGGTAATCTGCTGTCATGTCCAGGATCAGTTCCACTCTTTTCCCGTTGTCAGGCGTGGCGTTGAGCGTTTCCCAGAGGGAGGAGAAGCAATGCCCCTTTACCAGTGCGTCAGGGTCTTTGAGGTACTGGCTGCGGCCCTGGAGGCTTTGTCCGAAGAGGCGGTAGAACGCGTCGAGCCGGAAATTGGCCACCAGTATTTCGTTGCCGGGCGGCTGGGTGTATTCCAGGGCTGTCTTAAGCGGGCCGATGGCGATGCTTTTAGGCACCGGCACGTCTTTATCCGGCAGGTGAACAATGACCGGGGTGCCGAAGCTGAACGCGAGAATGGTCTCAAACGAGGGCACCAGCGTTTTGCGTACCGGTGCGTTGCCGTTGTTGGCGGCGAAATAAAAATGGGAGAACACCTCTTCCCAGTTGGCGGGTACGGGTATTCTCCCATTTGAATATTTTTCCTGTGGTTCCATACAGGATATAAAAGTACATAATCTGCGTCAGAAGGAAGCGCGGAGTTTCAGCACCAGGCTCCGCCCCGGGCTGCCGATGCCCGACGCGAATACGCGGTAATGCTCATCCAGTAAATTTTCCAGCCCCGCCTGCGCCTTCAGCTTCGGATGTAAAGTGAAGGTGGCGGACAGGTTGAGGGTGCACCAGGAAGGCATGCCCTCAGGTGTGGCGTACTGCAGGTTGTCCTCGCCGTTCGGGTTGTAATCCTTCACTTTTTTCCGGCCGTTGTAGAGTGCGTAAGCTTCGCTTTCCAGCCATTTCCAGCGGTACTGCACGCCGGTTTTGCCGAACAGCGGGGGAATGTGGTCCATGGGTACGTCCTTGCCGTCCGCGCCTGTGTAGCGGCCGTAAGTGTAGGTAATATGACTGTACACGCGCAGGCCCTCCGCGGGTTGCAGCGAAACGGCCCCCTGGAAGCCCATAATACGCGCTTTTGCTTTGTTCTGGCTGGCCACTACGGGCGTCAGCTCGCCGTTGTACAGCATTTCGTTCTTGCCGTTGAAAGTGAACCGGTCCAGCACGATGGCATCGCGGAAAAGGCTGTAGAAGCCGCTCACTTCCGCATACAGGATGTTACCGAACAGCCGGCTCAGGCCGAGGTCGAAATTGAAGGTCTGCTCCGACCCAAGGTCGGGATTGGGCACTACCAGCTGCGTGCCGCCGGCGGATTCGAATACCTTGGCGATGTCGTCTATGTTCGGTGCGCGGAAGCCTGTGGAAAAGCCTAGCGTGAGCTTGCTTTTGGCGTCGGGGAGGTAAATGAGGCCGGCATTGGCGCTGTAGGTCAGGTTTTGCTGCGATGCGCCGGTGAAGGGCAGGTGCAGCAGCGAAGTGTCTGTAAAACGGCTGTTGAGCGTTACGTAGTTCACCCGCAGGCCGTCGTTGAGGATCAGCTTGCCGGGAATGATCTTGTAAAGATGCTGTATGTATGCGCCGGTGTAATGCATGGTGCTGCCGCCATCGGGGTAACGCGTGTCCAGCCCTTCTGTTTTCACATTGGAGCCCGTATGGGTGAAAAAGGCGGTGGATTCCAGGAAATTGAATTGCCCGTCGATCCCCACGTTCAGCTCGCTGCGGCCTTTGCTTTTCCGCAGGTCTGCGTTAAAAGCGGCCACCTGTATGTTCTCCACGCGCGATTCCAGTTCCGGTTTGCGGTATGCACGCTGCATGCGGCTTTCTTCTATATTCTGATAGCTGGCGCCCAGCAGCAGCTGGTCGAAGAAGCCGCCCAGCCGGGTGTTCCTGTACTGGTAGGCGGCCATGAGCCTTTCCTGTGGGCCGTAGTACCATTCTGCCCAGCGCAGCGCGCCGTTTCGGCGGTCCGTCAGGCGGTCGTACCGCGGAATGTCCGAGCTGGTGGAGTATTGCAGGTTCAGTAAATGGCTGCTTCCCTCACGCGGCTGCCAGAGCAGCTTTTGCAGGAGGTCGTATTGTTTGTACCCGCTGAAGCGCTGTATGTTCGGGTTGCTGTTCTTCACAACGGAGTCCCGGCCGTTGATGGCCGTGATGTATTCGTTCCGCAGCCCCCAGTCGCCGTCGTCCTTATTGCGCCTTGCTCCCTGCCGCTGGTCGCCGAAACGGCTGTAGCTGAAGGATGTGAGCGAGGCAAAACGTTTACCGCCGATATTTACGTCGGCATGACCGGTAAATTCGTTGCTGCCGCTGTTGAAACGGGTGGAAAAGGTGCTTTTGAAGGCGTTTAAGGCCGGTTTCTTCGTCTGGAAGTGTATGACGCCGCCGAGCGCGTCGGAGCCGTAAATGGTGCTCGCGGGGCCGTAAATGATCTCAACTTTTTCGGTGATGTCGTCGTCTATGGTGATCACGTTCTGCAAATGGCCGGTGCGGTAAATGGCGTTGTTCATCCGCACGCCGTCTACCACCAGCAAAATGCGGCTGGCCTCAAATCCCCGCAGCACAGGGCTTCCGCCGCCCATCTGGCTGCGCTGCACAAACACTTTCCCGGTCTGCTCCAGCAAGCCGCCGGTGTTGTTCGACAATGAATTTTCAATGGCATGAAAAGGGATCACTTCCACTTTCTGTGCTACGTACCGGCTTTTTTCCTCGAATTTATTGGCGGTTACGATCACCTCCGCCAGCGGGTGTATGCTGTCTGCCTTCTGTTGCTGCGCCAGTGCGGGCGCGGTTAACAGCAGGAGCCAGGTAAATCCGTAAAATTTCATCATTCCATTTTGAATTTTAGTTAAAAGAGACCGCTTCCGCATGGAAGCGGTCTCTTTGGGAAATTATTTACCGCTGTACAACGAACCGCAGGGTCTGCCTTCCTTCCATGCCTTCGATGGTGAGGATGTACATGCCATTGGCCAGTGAGGCGATATTGAGCTGGTGGATGCTGCTCTGCAGTATGCCGAACTGGCGCAGCCTGCCGTCCATATTGTGTATCCAGTAGCGCAGCGGCAGCTTGGTGCTGCCGGGCAGCTGGATATTGAGGAACTGCTGTGCGGGGTTCGGGTATACAAGGGTGCCGCTTACGCTGCTGCTTGTTTCAGGCTCGGGTTTCACGGCCATCGGCAGCGGTTCGTAGACATTTATTTCCGCTGCGCTGGCCCATGCGCCGCTGCTGATGCTGCTCAGGCTGCGGAGACGCACAAACCGCGCGTTGCGGGGCGTAATGGTCACGATGCGTTCGGTTTTGCCGCTGGTGCTCCAGGTGCCGGTTGCGGCTGCGGTGCCCCAGTTCACGCCGTCGCTGCTGGTGTATATCTCGTATTGGGCAATGGTGCCGTTGGTGCCTGCGTCCTGCCGCGGCAGGTAACCGATGCGGCCGATGGACGTGCAGGCCCCCAGGTCGATCTGCAATTCGTGAGGGTGCGTGGGCGAGCCGGTGCTCCAGGCGGTATGCCAGTAAGTGCCGGTATTGCCGTCTATAGCATGAATGCCGCGCCCGTTGTTGGCGCCTTCGCCGGTGAGCTCTTCGGAATCAACATACTTGAGCGTCCAGGAGGTTTTGGCCGGCACCGCGCCGCCGCTGGAACAGGTGGGGGCGGAGATGAGGTCGAAACGCCATTTCTGGGCATTGCTGCCGTTGTCCGTATAGATCTGCACATTGGTGTTATTGCTGTCTGCGCCGTCCTGCACGTCCAGCACCTTGGTGAGGTCGTTGGAGGCCTGCAGCTTGAAATACCCGCCGCCTACGTCGACGATCTTCCACCTTTGCGCGCCGCCGCCGTTGTCCGTCCACATCTGCACATTGGTGCCGTCTGCGGTAAAGCCGCCGTTCACATCCAGGGCCTTGCCGGTGGTGTGCTGAGGCAGCAGCTTGTAGTAACCGCTGCCCAGGTTCACCAGCTTCCAGCGGTGATGGGTGCTGTTATTGTCGGTAAAGATGTTCACATTGGTACCGTCTGTGGTGCCGCCCTGGAACACCTGCAGGTTGCGGGTGAGCGCGTTGGCGGGCTTCAGCTCGTAAATGGCGTCGTTGATGAGGTTGAGGCCGCCTGTAACGGTGATGAAATTCGTGTTGGTCACGCTGTTGTTCCCCTGGTCGTCCGTTACGGTGAGGGAAACGGAATATACGCCGGGCGCGCCGTACACTACTTTAGGATTGCGCTGTGTGCTGGTGGAAGGCGTGCCGCCGGGAAAGTTCCAGGAATAGGATGCGCTGGTCACCTGGTGGGCGGAGTTGTTGTAGAACCGTGCCGTGTCGTTGATGGCCTTGGTGGTGCCGTCTACTGCTATCATGGCTTCGGGCGGCGTGGCTTCGTAGAGGTCGCTCATGTATACGCTGCGGCTGGTGGCGTTGAGTATCTTCGCGTCCTTGTAATCGATGTGCAGACGCGTGCAGAAGCTGAGCGCGGGCAGGCCGGTGTTGTACAGCACCCAGTCTGCCATGGTATTGTTCCTGTAATACACCGCCCGTTTGGTACCGATGTACACGCCGCCGTTAGTGCCGCGCTGGTACACGATCTCGGTGAGCTGCTCGCCGTTCAGCGTGGCGGTGCTCAGGTTGGTCCAGGTGGCGCCGCCGTCGGTGCTTTTGTATACTTTCTGTCCGTCTACGGTGGAGTTCACACGCGCCAGCCACACATGGTCCGGGTTGGCGGAGCTCACTGTCACGTCGAATGCCACGCCGGTGCTGGACAGGCCGGTGGGCGTTATCAGCGTCCAGCTGGCGCCGCCGTCAGCGGAGCGGTATACTTTTTTGACGCTGCCGAGCGTGGTGGCGTACATGATAGCGTTATTCTTATATCCTACGGCAATGCTGCCTACCTTTTCGGCGAAATCATAGAGGGAGGTGTAATTCGCACCGCCGTCCACCGACTTCCACAGCTGGTTGCCTTCGCCGAGGTAAACGATGTTGTAGTTCTGCGCATCCCAGATGATGTCGCTGCTCTGGCCGATGGTGTAGGAGCGGTTGGGAAGCTTGCCGTTGGCCAGGTTGATGGGGGCCTGCGTACGGTTGCCGGTAAGCTGTTTGCGCCCATAGTCGAACACCACGATGCGGTCCTGTGCATACGACACGGCGCCCAGGTAGTTGTCGCCGCCGCCGGTGCTGATCCATCCGTCTGTATAGGTGTTGTTGTCCTTCAGCAGTGTACCGTTGTGGTAAGTGCCGCCGAGCATTACGCGGTTGCCTTCCCAGTTGCCGGCGCCGAAGCCCCAGAAATCCGTTCCCATAATGCCTTTCATGCGTATCTGGAAAGTGGCGCCGCCGTCGCTGGAATAAAAAATGCCGCCGTCGCATGCGATCCAGAGGTCGCTGCCGTAAAAGCGGATGTCGTGTATGTCCGCATGCACGTAATCCACTTTGTTGGAATGGCTCCATTTGGCGGGGCAGGTCCAGGTAACGCCGCCGTCGGTGCTTTGCCAGCGGTTCACGGCGCCCAGCTGGATCTTGTTGGCGTCGGAATGGTTCACGTCCAGGGCGAGATCGTAATAATATTGGCCGCCATCATCGGAGCCGTCGTCTGCCCAGGCCATGAGGTTTTTGTTGGTGGTTGCGTTGGGCACGCCGCCGGGGCCGGTGCCGCAGCAGGCGAACGACCAGGTTTCTCCTGAATCGGTGCTTTTATAGATCCCGTATAAACCGCTGCCGCCATTGGCTACGCCCGTCGCGAGGGCATACACGATGTTGGCATTGGCGGGTGTTACGGATATCTCTGTACGTTTCTGTTCTTCTCCGGCGGCTGTGGGGTTGGGCCAGCCGGTGGTCTTGAGGGTGAAGGTAACGCCGGCGTCCGTGCTTTTATAGAACTCTGTTTTGACGCCGGTTTGCCGGATAGCATACACGGTGGTGTTGCTGCCGGGCTTGAACTCTATTTCCTGGAAGGTGCCGGCCATTACCTGCGTGAAGGTGGCGCCTGCATCGGTGGAGCGGTACAGCCCCTGGCTGGACGCTACAAAAATGGTGCTGGCAAACCCGGGGCGGGAAACAATATCGTTAATATTGTGGTTCAAGCTGTTGAAAGTGGCGTCGCCGGCCTGGTTGAACGTGGCGCCGCCGTCTGTGCTTTTATACAGCTTGTTGTTGCCGCCGAAAT
>CBFHAF010000154.1:0-8387 GCA_965653435.1 uncultured Chitinophaga sp. | reverse complement strand
CTTCTTTCATCACGGGGGCATCAAAAGACACGTCTGTAAGTATGGTGGGGGCGATGAATTTATCGGCGCGGTTGGTTTGCCCGCCGGTGTAAACGGTTCCCTGTGACAGGTAGGACTCTACCTGGCTGAACCGCTTGTCGTTGATCAGCCGCGGAAGATCCGGGCTTTCGGCCGGGTTGTCGCCGAAGAACTGGTGAATGGCAGCTTTCATGCGCTCCAGCAGCGGGTTCATCACTTTCTGGTGCACCAGTACATAATCCGGCGAGATGCAGGTCTGCCCCGCATTCCAGCACTTGCCCCAGATAATGCGCCGGGCGGCAACCTTCAGGTTAGCCTTCTCATCCACGATACAGGGGCTTTTGCCGCCCAGCTCGAGGGTTACCGGGCTGAGATGCGGCGCGGCCATTTCCAGTATCTTTTTCCCTACGGGAATGCTGCCGGTGAAGAAAATATGGTCGAAACGGTGCTGCATCAGCTCGGGGATCACCACATGCCCTTCCCCGGTTACCACTGCGGCAAATTCAGGCTTAAACGCGTCAGCGATCACCTTTTGGATAACGGCTTCCGTGGCCGGGGCCATTTCGGAAGGCTTAAGGATAGCGCAGTTGCCCGCGGCTATGGCGCCGATCAGCGGGTTGATGAGCAGCTGGAAAGGGTAATTCCAGGGGCCGATCAGCAGGGTGAGCCCCTTCGGTTCGCGATAGATCACGCTGCCGGAAGGATAATGCAGCAGCGGCGAGCTTACCGGCTGGGGGCGCATCCACTGTCGCAGGTTGGTGAGGGTATGGTCTATTTCTTCGTACAGCAGCCCTATTTCGCTGCCGTAAGCCTCTACGGGAGCCTTGCGCATGTCCGCATACAAAGCCGCCAGGATAGCGTCCTCATGCCTTTTTATAGCTTTCCTCAGTAGCTTGAGCTGTGTTTTCCTGAAAGCGAGGGAGCGGGTGGCGCCGGAGGCGAAGTAGTTGCGCTGGGCCTGGTAAATGTCGTGGATTGCCGTCATAGGATGTTGCTTGCATGTACAATTTCGTGAAAATTCCCTGCTTTTTTGCAGTTTGAATATCTTTGTGCGAATCAGCAGGAAGAAAATCAATATGAGCGCGAGCATCGACTATAACAAGTATGAAGCGGTAATTGGCCTGGAAGTACATGCCCAGCTGCAAACGGAAAGCAAGCTGTTCAGCAGCGACAGTGCGGCTTTCGGCGGTTTGCCCAACACCCATATCAGCCCGGTTACGCTGGGCCACCCCGGCACCCTGCCCTTCCTGAACGGGAAAGCGGTGGAACTGGCCATCAGGCTGGGCTTCGCCTGCCATTGCGAGATCGAGAAAGAGAACTTCTTTGCCCGCAAGAACTACTTCTACCCCGACCTTCCCAAAGGTTACCAGATCAGCCAGCATACGGCGCCCATCTGCATCGGCGGCTATGTTCCCATTTTCATGGACGGTAAAGGCCGCAACGTGCAGCTCAACCGCATCCACCTCGAAGAAGACGCGGGCAAAAGCATGCACGACCAGGACCCGGACAATACCATGGTGGACTACAACCGCGCCGGCGTGCCGCTGGTGGAGATCGTGACCGAACCCGATATCCATAATGCGGACGAAGCATATGCCTATCTCACCGAGCTGCGCCGCCTCGTGCGCTGGCTGGAAGTATGCGACGGCAACATGGAAGAAGGCTCCATGCGTTGCGACGCCAATATCTCCATCCGCCTCAAAGGGGAGACCCGCCTGGGAACCAAGGTGGAAGTGAAGAACATGAACTCTATCCGCAACGTGAAACGCGCCATCGAGAACGAGATCAAACGGCAGATAGAGCTTACGGAACAGGGCGGGCACATCGTGCAGGAAACCCGCAGCTTCGATGCGTCCAACGGCAGCTCCTTCCCGCTCCGCTCCAAGGAAGAAGCCAACGATTACCGTTATTTCCCGGAGCCGGACCTTGCGCCTTTCCGCCTCACCGCAGAATATCTAGACAGCATCAAAGCTTCGCTGCCCGAGCTGCCGGAAGAAAAAGTGACCCGCTACACCAGCCAGCTGGGCCTCCGCGAATACGATGCACGCGTGATCGCAGACGATAAACCGACCGCCGATTATTTCGAAGCACTCGCCGCAGCCACACCACACCTGCAGGCGGCAGCCAACTGGATGCTCGGCCCCCTGAAATCGTGGCTGAACGAAAACAATGCAGAGATCGGCAATTTCCCTGTAAAACCCGCTGCCCTGGCGGAATTGATCGGTATCATTGCAGACGGGAAGGTGAACTTCTCCATCGCTTCCAGCCGCATACTCCCCGCCATGATCGCCGAGCCCGGCAAAGGCCCCCTGGCCATCGCGAACGCGCTGAATCTGATACAGGACACAGACGCTGGGAACATCATGCCGGTGATAGATGAAGTGCTGGCCAAATACCCCGCGAAAGTAGCGGAGTTCAGATCCGGCAAAAAGGGACTGATAGGACTGTTCGTAGGCGAAGTAATGAAGCTCAGCGGCGGAAAAGCAGACCCGAAGCTCACTAACGAATTATTAATGAAGCGTTTAAACGGTTGATAAGCCGCTCATCCCAAATAACGTGAATAATGTGAATAAGGCCATATCACTGCCGGCTGGCTGCTGCGGCTTGTTTTATGTTACATGCCGTTTTGGCCGCGAATCGCATTAACATGCGCTCACCGGTTACATAATTTAACAAAACCAGGATAAGCTTCCCGGTAATTAACCCTATTTTTGAAATGAATATCAGATTTAAAGAAAAGCCCATGAAAAAATTAGCCATTTGGTTGTCTGCAACAGCCTTGCTGGCCGCGTGCAACGACCACCCGGAGAAAGGAGGATTTAAGATCGACCTGCAACTTGCCAACGCACCGCTCGAAAAAGTGTATCTCGAAGAAATTGTAGGACAATCTACCAAGATAGTGGACACCACTGCCGTGAAGGATGCATCCGGGAAACTGGAGCTGGACGGCATGGTCAGCGAACAGGGATTGTACCGCATCCGTTTCGAGAACGGTAAATACATCCTGCTGGCCCTCGATGCCGGCGACATGAGCATCAAAGGCGATTACAACGAGCTGGAAAAGATCCAGGTAAAAGGCTCCGAAGCCACCGAAGAGATCCAGCAGCTGCTGAAATATTATAGCGACAAATCGCAGGTGCTCAGCAAGGAAATGCAGGCGATGGACAGCCTGCGCCTGGCCAAAACGCCGGACAGCCTGCTGGCCGCACGCAGGGAAAGCTTCGAAAAAGAAGCCAATAATTTCAAGCAGCATTTCCTCGAAGCATCCAAGCAAAGCAAAAACCCCGTTCCCGCTGTATTTGCATTGCAGCTCGTAGGTTTCGAAGATGCGGAAGACCTGCTTTCACATAAAAAGGATTTTGAAGCGCTCGCCAAAAAATTCCCGGAAAACGCGATGGTGAAAGACCTGCTTTCCAATATCGCAGGCGTGGAGAAAGATGCTAAAACTGAAGCCAGCAGCGGCCCTTCATCTATGATCGGCCAGCAGGCGCCTGACTTTACCCTGCCGGATCCAACCGGTAAACAGATCAGCCTCAGCTCTTTCAAAGGGAAATATGTGCTCGTGGATTTCTGGGCCAGCTGGTGCGGCCCCTGCCGCCAGGAAAACCCGAACGTGGTACAGGCTTATCTCAAATACAAGAACAAGAACTTCACCATACTCGGCGTATCGCTGGACAAAACGAAGGACGCTTGGATGAAAGCCATTGCAGACGATGGCCTCGCATGGTCTCATGTAAGCGACCTCAAATTCTGGGAATCTTCCGTGGTGCCCCTGTACGGCATTTCAGGCATCCCCACGAATATCCTGGTAGACCCGCAGGGTAAGATCGTAGCGGCGAACCTCCGTGGCAGCGGGCTGGAGCAAAAGCTCGGCGAACTGCTGCAATAACATATTCCTTATAAAAAAAGAAAGGCGTCCCGAAGCGGGACGCCTTTCTTTTTTGGGCCGTAACCCTTTGTCAGAAAGCATATTTCGGATGCTGCGCCATATTCTGGTTCGCCTGTATCTCCTTCAGCGGGATGGGAAGATAATACGCCCTGTCGTCCGGCGTGAGCGTTGTGGGCTGGCCGGGCACCTGTATAACGTCTTCGGGTAAACGAACGATGTTCTGTTTCCTGCGGCGCAGGTCGTAATAACGGTGGCCTTCGAATGCAAGTTCCCTGAAGCGCTCCTGCTGCACTGCATTATTCAGCACGATCGCATTCGCAAAGGTCTGCACGTTATAGTTGCTGATGCGTAACGCCCGCAGATCGTTCAGATCGTCGGCGCCCCTGGCCAGCAGGCCTTTTTCAGCATATGCTTCCGCGCGGATAAGATACATTTCCGACACGCGGAACAGCTTGATGTCCGCGAGGTTTGCCAGGGTAGGCTGCCCGCCTGCATATTTGACCACGCTCCACCTGCGCGTGGCGGCGGTGGGGGTAAGATCGCGCACGTATGCGTTGAACCGCACGTCGCTGGCGGCATCCATTGCGGCGAGCAGCTTAAAGGATGGCGCGAAGGCCACGCGGCCAGCGCCGTCGCGGTAGAAGTCGCCGAACTTTGCGTCCTGGGGTTCGCGTTTGAGTTTCCAGATCACATCCGCAGTGCTTTTGTCCGTCCAGATATCGGGGAACTGCGCGGCAGTGGCCAGCGGCACGGCATTGATCACTTCGGTTGCGGCGGCAATGGCGGCGTCCCAGTTCCGCTGGTAAAGCGCCGCGCGGGCCTGCATGGCGCTCACGGCAATATTGGTAACACGGTCAGGGTCGTTGAAGGAGGATGGAATATGCTGTTTCGCCAGCGCCAGGTCCTCATTAATTTGTTCGAAAACCTTTTGCACTTTATCCCTTGCGGGTTTGCCGATGTAAGAAGTGGTCATCACCGGGATGCCGGAAGAATCCGGGTGGTAATCCACGGCATAATGGCGCAGCAGCTCGAAGTGGCAGAAAGCGCGCAGGGCCAGCAGTTCGCCTTTCAGCTGGCGCATCCAGGTTTCTTCCTGGGGGGAATAAGGCACATCGCCTATCACGTCAAGAATGCGGTTCGCCCTGTCCAGCACCTGGTAAAAGCTTTGCCAGGCAACGATCACATCGGGGTTCACGGGGTCCTGCTTCCAGCTGAAAGCCTGTATGCCCCTGCCGCCGGTATTCTCAACAGGCAGCATATTCTCGTCTGCCAGCAGCGAGCTGATGCTGATGCTGGATGTGCCAAGGCCCGCATAAACGCCCAGCACGCCTGTGTTTACATCGCTCACTGTTTCAAAGGCCACCGTCTGGTCCTTGATGTCCGTAGGCTTGATGTCCAGCTCGCCCAGGCAGGATGTTGCGGTCATCCAGCAGCCTAATAAACCAAGTAGGATAAAGTTCTTCATGTGCTAAAATTGTATGCTTACGCCCGCGGTAATGGTACGCGGCGAAGGGTATTCAAAAAAGGCGTTGCCGTTGTTGTCTTCCGGGTCCAGTCCGTCCCATTCCGTAAAGGTCAGCAGGTTCTGGCCTTGAAGGTAAACCGTTGCCTGTCGCAGGAACTGCGTGGGTTTTAATATATGCGCCGGGATGTTGTAAGACAGCTTTGCGTTGCGCAGGCGAACGTAAGAAGCATCCTGCAGGTCGCGGGAGGTGAAGTTGCGCGTATCCGAGAAGCCGGGAATGTCCGTCACGTCTCCCGGTTTCCGCCACCTGTCCAGCCACCTGCGGCTCTGGTTGCTGGCCGCGAAGGAATTGTTATTCAGCGTATACACTTCAATCGCATTGTACCGCAAAAAGTCCTGCGCATAAGTGAAGAACACATCCGCGGTAAATCCTTTCCAGCTCAGCCGCGTATAGAAACCGCCATTGTAGCGCGGTTCGGTGGAACCGAAGTCTGCCACGCTCTGTGTGGCTACGTTGTAGCTGGAAGTGGGGTTTCCGTTCCTGTCGTAATAAAATGCCTTCCCCGTCTGCGGGTCCACGCCGCCCCATTTCACAATGTAATGGGAGTTAACGGGTAAGCCTACACGGAGAATGTATGTCCCCACTGTGAATTCGTTCGTGCCGCCCAGGTCCGTCACGCGGTTCTTATTGTATGCGATATTGAACCCGGCCGTCCAGGTGAGGTCTTTCGTCCTGATGATGT
Source organism: uncultured Chitinophaga sp. (assembly GCA_965653435.1). Classification (GTDB taxonomy): domain Bacteria; phylum Bacteroidota; class Bacteroidia; order Chitinophagales; family Chitinophagaceae; genus Chitinophaga. Next base: position 2,272 of record CBFHAF010000154.1, on the reverse strand, counting down.
CTCCGCTCAGATCCGCTTCCACGCCACGGTTGCGGATGGTTCCTGCATTGATGGGACGGGAAGAAAAGCCGCTTGTTTGTGAAAGCTGTTCTTCGAGGAAGAGCCCTTTCGTGCTGCGGTTATACCAGTCCGTGATCAGCCTGATTCGGCGGTTGAGCAGCTCTATGTCAAGACCGGTATTGAATGTGTTGGTGTATTCCCAGTTGAATTCGGCATTACCCGCAGAAGTGGGAATGATGGCAGGTGAGCCGTCGTAACGGCTGGCGCCGTAGCCTGACGCATACGCAAAGTTCTGGGAAGACGGGGCGGCGGAAGAACCGTAACTGGAGCGTATCCGCAGTGTATTGACCCAGCTTAGGCCTTCCATGAAGGATTCTTTCCCGAGATCATAACCGGCACCTACGGAATAAAAGCCATGCCAGCGGTTCTTTTCCGGAAGGGAGGAGGAACCGTCCCTGCGGTAGCTCACGTTCAGGGAATATTTATCATCATACAGGTAACGCGCCAGCCCCACCAGGGATATCAGTGCGGACCCCGTTTTACGGCCACCCACCTGGGGAATGAAGCTGTTGAGCGCAGAGCCGGGCGTAACGCCGGACAATGTGCCGTCCAGCCCCGGCGTAATGCCATAGCCCGTTACGGACATATTGGAATATTTGATCCGGTTGAATTCATAAAAAGCGCCCACGGTGAGGCGGTGCTTTTCCTGCAACGTTCTGTCGAAAGTAAGACCGGTTGTGGCGGTAAACTGGTAATAGCGGATCATCTCCTCGCGGTGCATACCCTGCTTGCCCGGCACACCGTCCTGGCGGCCGCTGTACGAATCGGGCCTGATGGTGCGCGTTTCCACGTTCTCCCGGTAATCGAAGCCCAGGTTGGAAGAGGCGTACAGCCAGTCTGTGAAATAATATTTCAGGTCGGTATTGACCAGGCCCTTCAGCTGGTTCACCTGGTAGGTGCTGTTCTCCATCCTTTCAATGGCATTGGATCCTTCCCGCGTGTCGAATGCCCCGCCGAGCTGATTTTTGTTGCCGCTGTGCATCAGCACCCCGTTCACGTATGGAGCTTCGTATGGCAGGGCGTAATACAACGCTGCAATGGGATTAGGGCCGGAAGAGGTATTCTCGCTTTCGATCAGGCGGTTATTCGTATAGCCGACGGAGGTATTGATGGCCGCGGAGAATCTTTTGGCGCGGACGTCCAGGTTGGTACGGAACGAATATCTTTCAAGCCCGGAGCGTTTTACGATGCCTTCCTGCTTCAGGTAACCGGCGGAAGAATAGAACCGGATGTTTTCGCTGCCGCCTGAAGCGCTGAGCCCGTACTCGTGGTAAGGCGCCGCGCTGCGAAGGAACTGGTCCTGCCAGTCCGTATTGATCTGGTGCATACTGTCCAGGATGGCGGCATAACGGGCTTTCGTAGTGGCGGGCAGCGACGCGTTGGCGGGGTTGAGGGGGGAGAAGATCCAGCCCGCACCGAGCGTGCGGCCTGTTTCCTGCCCTACTTCCTCTTCGAACCGGAGGCGTTCTTCCGTGCTCATCATCTCGAAATGATTACGCGCCACCTGCGAAAAGCCGTGCTGGGTGTCGAACCGCAGCGATATGTCCCCGGCTTTCCCTCTTTTGGTATTGATCACAATCACGCCGTTAGCTCCACGGGAGCCGTAGAGCGCGGTAGCATTGGCATCTTTCAGTACGATCACCGATTCAAAATCGGCGGGGTTCATAGACATAAAGACGCCGCTTTCCACCGCAATGCCGTCCACTACATACAGCGGGGAAACGGTGCCTCCGTAGGTGGCCTGGCCGCGGATAAGCACCCTTGCAGCCGCCCCGGGCTGGCCGCTGCCGGAAGCTACGTACAGTCCTGCCGCTCGCCCTTGCAGAAGCTGGTCGAATGATGCCATTGGGATATTATTGATAGCGTTCCCTGGAATCGTGGAAACGGCGCCGGTATATTGCCGGCGGGTGGCGGTAGAGTAGCCGGTGATCGCCACCTCGTCGAGCATCCTGGGAACAGCGGAGGTGTCCGCCTTGCCGGATGGAACTTGTGCAACGCCAGGAACGCTTATAGCCGCAAGGAGCCATAAGTACAGCGTTTTTTTTCTCATGTTTTTCATTTAGGCCTCGTGAACAGAAAAGTTAATCAGGTAACAGAGGTCACAAAATACTGGTTTTCAGCAGGAAAAGCTACAACACAAACATGTGATAGAATATTATATAAAAGTTATCCTGGCAAATGGGGTAAAAAAAGAGGGCCGGCATAGCTGCCG
>CBFHAF010000153.1:0-8392 GCA_965653435.1 uncultured Chitinophaga sp. | reverse complement strand
CAGGGTTCAATAGTTTCGAATCCGACCGTAATAAAAGGATCGAGGTTACGCTTTATAACGGTTCTCATCAGGAAGTAAGCCGTGCCTTTTATACTTCGCCCGAAGAAAAATACAAGTACATTGAATACATCGATATGGCGATAGTAGGAGAAGCTGTACATGTAATGGGCTATGCTTTCAACACCCGCAACAGCGGCGGAAAGGAGAATGTAATGGTACTGGGTACACTGGAAAAAGGCGGCGTAGCGGTAGAAGTGAAAGAACTGGAATTCGCGCATGATCTTGAAATTGACAAGGGCGTTCTGAAATATAATACCGTTACCCGGAAAATGATGCTGTTGGTGTTCATTACGAAGTCTAAAGCGATAGGAGCCAATGGCAATACGCGCCTGGCGTACATTGATCCTATAAAAAAAACAGTTGAAACCGTCGATGATATTTTCCCGGAAGATGCTGATATCAAAAGCAAAGAGCTGTTTGGGCGCAGGGCAAATTACGACGGCTGCCCGGTGAACTTTTTTGTAAATGCGGACGGCAGCTTTGCCGTGGTATATGAAGACCTGGGTTTAACGGGAGGCTCATCCAGCATTATCGGCGGCTCCGGCAGCACAATAGCCAGCAGTGGGCCACATGCCGAGCTGAAAGACATCGCAGTGTCTATGTACGATCCGGGAGGAAAAATCATTCAGAGTTATTTTATTCCCAAAAGACATTACCTCTGGGCCGGCCGGCCGCGTTCATTCTATCATGCCGAGCGGGAAGGCCGGGCAGCTATGCTGGACAAGGGAGACCAGTTCAAATCGTTTGCCTACATCAACGGGAAGAATAAAAGCTACGTTTTGTTTAATGATGTGGAAGAAAACACAGAAAAGGTGCTGAAGGGAAAGATCACTACTATTAAGGGCGTGGGTGAATGCGATGCATTCTATTACCCCCTGGAAGGAGAAAACGCGCTTCCCAAACGCGGCTTCGTGTATGGTGAGCCGGATCGGAGAAAAGATCACAATATGGCGCTGTTTGCTGTAAGCGATTACGACCGTGAGAAAAATCTGTACGTAACGATAAAATTGAACATGGAGGGCCGCAGCAAGGGCGTGCAGGTTGTTTGGATGGAACCGTAGTTCACATGTCCAACAATAAAAAGCCCTCCTTCAATATTGGCGGGCTTTTTTATGCGCGGAAAAATTAACGTGCACAATTAAAAATAATTTCTATTTTAGTCCCAAGCCGGAATGTGGAATTTACCCCACAACGGGAAACAGTGGACAATAAAAACAAACCGGCCGTTAACCTTTATTTTCAGTGAATAACAACCCGACAGACATTTAAGGCCTCAAATTTGTTTATTAACAGCCGAACCCAAAATGACCGTATGATACACCAGCCGTATACCGCCATCAGGAAACTCATCTGGAACAACAGCATCACCACCTTTCCGGAAATAATACTCAGGATCCCGCTGGACCAGCTTTGCAGAGATGCCGCTATAGAGCCTTCCCAGGTAAGGGAATGGTTGCACAATATCAGTAACATTACCCTCCAGGAAGTAAAACAGCTGGCAGAAATGCTGGACGTGCCCGAATACAGGATGATGCGCATCGTGATAGCCACCGAAAAAATGCAGGAGGCCCAGCGGAATTAGACTCGTCTGGCCTGTTTTAATAAAGATAGGAATAATTTCGTACGAAAGATAATTTACCTTAGCTTAGCGGTAAATTCTCCGTCATGAAATATTACGTCCTTTCATTACTATTCATTGCCAACGCGGCCTTTGGCCAAACTTCCCTTTACGACAGCATCATTGCAGCCGAAACCAGGCCCGGCATGCCCGGCGGCGTGGCGCTCGTTGCCCGGAACGGCAGGATCGTTTACGAAAAGGCCTGGGGGCTCGCCAACCTGGAACTGGAAGTACCCATGCAAAATGATATGGTCTTCTGCATCGGCTCCGTCACCAAACAATTCACCGCTATCGCCATCCTGCGTTTGGCGGAGCAGGGCAGGCTTTCCCTGGCCGACGAGCTTACGAAATACATCCCGGATTACGCGGTGAATGGCCGCCGCATCACCATTGAGCACCTGCTTACACATACCGCTGCCATCCCTGAAAACCGCAGTAAAGAATTGCCGCCGCAGCCGGGCGCTTACAGCCCCACCGATGTGGTGAACACTTTCAAAGGCATTCCTGTTTCCGGCACGCCGGGTGCGGCATATTCCTACAGCAATCACGGCTACATCATCCTCGGCGCCATCCTTGAAAAGATCACCGGCCTGCCTTACAAAACTTACCTGGAAAATGAATTCTTCCGGCCGCTGGACATGCAGCAGACATATTATTCAGACAACTCAAATGTCTGGCGCCACAGGGCGAGCAGCTACCTGTTCACCCGCAACGGCAAAGTGCAGAACGGGCCGGAAGGGCCGGCGGGCTCCGCGGCATCGGCCGGCGCTATTCATTCCACGGTGGGCGATCTGCTGAAATGGAACCGGGCGCTGGTATCCGGAAAGCTGGTGAAAAAAGAAACCCTGGAGCGCGCATGGACGCCTTACCGGCTGAGCGGCGGCAAGCTTACGGATTACGGCTACGCCTGGTCTGCAGGCGTGTTGCAGGGCAGCAGGCTGGTGGAGCATGGCGGCAACGCAGGAGGGTTTATGGTGCACGACATGTATTTTCCCGGTGAAGACCTTTTCGTTGCCGTATTCGAAAATTCCCGCGGCAAACTGCCGGAGATCCTGGCTACAGACCTGGCCGCCGCGGCGCTCGGCAAACCGCTGCGCTTTCAGAAAGCTGAGCCGGACAGCGCCACGCTGAAAAGTTACCTGGGCATGTACACGGACAGTTCCGGGGCGGGCAGGTTCATCCATTTCAACAACGGCAAATTATGGTATCAGCGCGAATGGACCGGCGGTTTCGCATTGACGCCCTGCGGGAAGGACAGTGTGCTGTTCGAAAATACCAGCAACTACGGGAAATTTACGCGTGACAAAAAGGGGAAGGTCACCGGGCTGGAGATATACAACCTGCGCCGTGCTGCCCACAGCTACCAGTGGCGCGTGCCGAAACTTTCGCTGGCGCAGGCTTTGGACAGCATTGCACGGGCCGACGGCCTGCTGGCGGCTATGAAGCAGTTCCACATCATGAAGGAAGATACTGCCTGTTATTATATCAGCCAGTTCCAGTTCAACCAGCTGGGCTATAAGGCCATGAATAATGATCCCGCAATTGCGGAGATCATGTTCCGTTTCAACGTGGAACTGTTCCCGAACAGTGACAATGCTTACGATAGCTATGGGGATGCGCTGCAGAAAACAGGTAAACGTGAGGAAGCCATTGCCGCGTATAAAAGGGCGGTCCAGCTCAATCCGCAGAACAATATGAGCCAACGCTCTTTGGCGCAACTCACAAAACAGCCGTAACAGGGCTTGTGGTATTGGGAGGCAGTGTAACGCTGCGGCCCCAATCGCAACAGGTCAGCCATACCAGCCGCCTGCCTGCTGAAAGGCGGGCAGCTGCTGGCCGTAGCGGAGGACGAGAGTTCACGCATATCAAAGATGGCCAATTGCCTGTTCCTTTTCAGCTTACTAACTGCCTTTCCATTCCATCAGCTCTTGTCTTGAAGGGGTGCGCCACGGCCTTGGCGCAATGCCCGCATTCAAAAAGCATGTGGCCAGTAAAAATGATCTTAACGACCTGATCAGATACCTGCATGCGAGGAAAAAGCCAAACGGCTGTCCTAAGGTTTCTGCTTGTTGATGATTTCCTGCCACACCAGCCGTGCGATCTGTTCCTGTTCTACCGTGCGCAGGCTGGCTTCAATATCCGTACGGCCGTTCTCGTCTATGCGGAAATCCTGCGGGATGAATTCTTCATCATCTTCCGCGGAAACAAGATAGGTGGTCTTTTCCTGCTTGTGATCAATGTTCACCCTGAAGCGGTAAGCCTTGTCGTCGATATACACTGTAATGATATGCTGGTCCATGATCTTGTGGTTTGGTTATGCACCATACCGCAAAGTCCGGTCCATTATGTGTAAAGGCTGTTACGAAAAAATGCACAACCCCGGTTGCGCATTTTCAATATGAGATTAAACGGCTGGTCATCTTTTTTTCATCACCGAAATGGTTGTACCATGGGTGAAAGACCTGGTGGTGATGCCCATTTGTGTGGTGCTGGTGCTTGCGGAGAAGCGGGCCACGAGGGTAAGCGTGTTGCCCGAAATATAAAATCTCGCGCCGCTGCCGGCGGAAGTAGCGGGAATATTGCTGTTCATCGGTGCGTTGATAAAACCCGCATCAAAATAAACGGAATCCTCGCCGATGATCCGGTAAGGTGCGGCACTGTTGTAAGCAGGGATGGTGGCGGCAAAGGGCATCTCGATCTCGTCTTCCGCCACGCCATCTGCATATAATGTCGTCTTCAGAGTAGTGTCCACGCGGTAAGAGAGGTTGCTGCCGATGGCTTTCCCGCCGTCGAATTTAAAAGTACCGGTATTGTCTTTTGTTGTATATGCTACGTCGGCCACCACTTTCAGCGTCTGGTCCGGATAGATGGTTTCGCTGGTGGTAACAGCGTCTACAGACAATGAAACGAAGTCATAGTCCCCGTTGAGCTTACCGGAAGGCGTCGGTTCCTGGCTTTTTTCAGCGCAGGAAAACAAAGCTGTGGCCAGTAAGAACGGCAGGCAGAGGGATAATTTTCTTGTCATATAAACAATCGTTGAATTATCCCGCAAATTAGCATAAAAAATTACAGCATGCGTAAGGACTTCAGTTCTCCTTATGCAGCAGGCCTATCAGCCTGGACAGGAGCAGGTAACCGGCATAAGAGCAAAGTGCCCATGCGCCCATGAACAGCAGGCCGCCGCCCAGGGAATCGGGATCTATCCAGTTATAGACGGTAATGCCGGTGAGCACGCTGATACCCACTGTTGCGAAAAGGAGAATGACAGCGAAAAGGCTGCTGAGATCGTTTTTCATAGGATATAGTTTCATATAAACATAATGAATAAACGTCATATATGCAAGCCTTCCACCAAAAAACTTATAAGCCCCTGTTTTTCAATATTCCACGAAATCTTCGTCCGGGTAGCACCACAGCCAGCGTTCGCCCGGTTCTGCTGAAATGATCACAGGGTGACCGGTAGCGTGATAATGGGCGGTCATATGTTTCATGGGGGAATTGTCGCAGCAGTAGGTGCCGCCGCAGGTCTGGCAGGTGCGCAGGTGCAGCCAGTCCGTGCCTTGTTTCACGCACTCCTCGCATACGTATGCTTTGGGCTGCAGCAGTGTTTCGAGCGCTGTTATGTGTTTGCAGGGTGAATCTCCCATGTCATATCTCGTTTAGGTATTTGTGAACAAAACTGATCGCCATGGAACCTTCGCCTACGGCGGCGGCTACACGGTTCATCGCGCCGGCCCTTACGTCGCCCGCTGCAAATATGCCAGGGCAGCTGGTTTCAAGGATGTAGGGGTCGCGTTCAGGTTTCCATATCTTTTTGAAGCCGGCATAGTTTTTCAGATCGCGGCCGGTTTCGATAAATCCTTTATCGTTTTTGATGATCTCGAGGCCCACCCAGTCTGTGTAAGGTTTTGCGCCGATGAAGATATACAGCGCATCTGCCGGCACTTCGGTTTCGGTGTTGGAATTGAGGTCCATGATCTTCAGCCCGGCCAGCCGCTGGTCGCCGAAGCCGCTGGTGATCTCAGCGCAGGGCACCAGGTGGATGTTCGGGGTGTGGCTCAGCTGGTCTATGAGGTAGGAGCTCATGGAAGAGCTGAGGTTCGGCTTGCGCACCACGATGTGTACGTTCCTGGCGAATTTGGAGAGATACATGGCGGCCTGGCCCGCGGAGTTGCCGCCGCCCAGCACATATACTTCTTTATCGCGGCAGGAGGCCGCTTCGGTACTGGCTGCGCCGTAATACACGCCCGCGCCAGTAAACTCGCCGATGCCGGGCGTTTCCAGCTTGCGGTAGTCCACGCCGGTTGTGATCACGATGGATTTGGTGAATATTTCCGTTCCGTCGTCCAGCAGGATCATCTTGTAATTGTCCTTCAGCCTGATTTCACTGACGGAGAGGGGGGAAAGGAATTCTGTCCCGAAACGCGTGGCCTGCGTGATGGCCCTGCGCGTAAGGTCCGCCCCGCTGAGGCCGGTAGGAAACCCGAGGTAATTCTCGATCCTGGAGCTGGTGCCCGCCTGCCCGCCCGGTGCGCGCCTTTCGATCAGCAAAGTGTTCAGCCCTTCGGATGCGCCATATACGGAGGCCGCAAGCCCCGCGGGCCCGGCGCCGATGATGGCCACGTCATACACGGCCTGTTTCACGGTCGGGTTCAGGCCGATGCGCGATGCAATATCTTTGAGCACGGGCGTTTTCACCAGCGTGCCGTCCTCAAATATGATGACGGGCATATCGGTGGGCTTCAGGCTGTTGGAATGGGCCAGCAGCTTGCCCTGATCATGTGTTTCCACATCCATCCAGAGGTAAGGCACCAGGTTGCCGGCCAGGAAGTCCTTGATCTCATGGCTTTTGGGCGAAAACTGGTACCCGAGCACTTTGATGCCTTTGAAATCCGGGTGGTACCCGGCCTGCCAGTCGTCCAGCATTTCGTCGATCACGGGGTAAAGCTTTTCTTCCGGCGGGTCCCATGGTTTCATGAGGTAATAGTCAAGCTTTACTTCGTTGATGGCTTTAATGGCGGCATCAGTGTCCGAATAGGCCGTGAGCAGCACGCGTTTGGCGTCCGGGAAAATGTGCATGGCCTTTTCCAGGAAGTCCACGCCTTCCATTTCGGGCATGCGCTGGTCGGAGAGGAAGAGGGCCACCTCTTCGCCTTTGTTCTTCAGTTCGGGCAGGCTTGCCAGCGCTTCCTGCACGGATGCGGTGGAAAGGATGCGGTAATCTTCGCGGTATTTGGACCGGAGGTCGCGGCTCATGGCCCGCAGCACCTGCTGGTCGTCGTCTATCAGAAATATAATTGGTAAGCTCATGTTCTTTGTTGATGTCGTTTACCCGTTGATCGGGAAACAGATGGTAAATTCAGTCCGGCCCGGTTCTGAAGCCACTTTCACGGTGCCGTGATGTTGTTTGATGATCATCATCACCACGTCCAGCCCGAGGCCGGTGCCTTTGCCGATCTCCTTGGTGGTGAAGAACGGGTCGAACACGCGGGTGAGGTGCTCCGGCGGAATGCCCGGCCCGTCGTCTGTTACGGTAATTTTTACGAATTCTTTGTCTTTCTCTGTACGGATCGTGATCGTGCCTTTGCCTTTGGGCTCCATCGCGTCAATGGAATTATCGATCAGGTTGGTCCACACCTGGTTCAGCTCTCCGGCGAGGGCATGCACTTTGGGCAGCGTTTCATCAAATTCTTCTACGACGGTGATATTCCCCTTCCGGAGCTTGTGCTGCATCATCACGAGGGTGTTGCGGATGCCGGTATGGATGTCTATGTACTGCTTATCGGCGCCGCCGTCCATATGGGTAAAGATCTTCACGCTTTTGACGAGCTCTGAAATGCGCTGGGAGGCTTCCTGTATGTCTGCCACCATTCTTTCGGTGGTGAGGTTGTTATTGATCCAGATGAGCACGATCTGCAGGTATTCCCCGGGTATCTGCGCTGCAAATTCGTCGAGGTCTTTGATGCTGAGCCCGAATTCGGTAAAGTTCTCCGGGATGTCGCAGGGATCTTTGATGTCGTGATCGTAAAGCCAGTCGCTGATCTCGTCTTCACGTGCGCTGCGGTCCATGAGGCCGATGTGCTGTTTTTCCCGGTGAATGGCTTCCATCATTTTGCTGCTCACGAGGTTCACCTGGTCTTCCGTCATGGTCACGGAAATGAGTTTTTTGAAGGTTTCGGGAAAAAGCTGGAGATGCTGTTTGAGCGTGCTGGAACCGCGAACGATGGCTGCAGCGGGATTGTTCAGCTCGTGTGCGAGCCCGGCGGCGAGCTTGCCGAGCGCCATCATTTTTTCGTTCTGCTGGGCCATGGCCGTCAGCTCGCGTACACGGGTGATCATGGCCATCACCAGCACCTGTGTAAGCTCGTAATGCAGCTCCACCATCTTTTTGATGAGGGGTTTGGGCAGCACGAGCATATCCACGTCGGTTTTGCACAGCGTGAACCCGAGGGAGAGGTTGGCCCTTGAAAAAGGGAGCAGGCCGGTCACCTGCCGGCTGCCGATCTCGGCTATTATCTGTTTGTTGCCGTTCTGCAGGCGGTAAAATTCGATGGTGCCCTCGATGATGAAGTGGATGCCGCGGAGCGGAACCTCGGGTTTGTAAATGTAGTCGCCTTCGTTCAAATTTTCCCGCCCGCAATGGTCGATGAGCCATTGCAGCTGGTTTTCCGGAACGTCCTTTAATATATTGAATTCCTGTAAGGTCTGTGTAGT
>CBFHAF010000152.1:0-8427 GCA_965653435.1 uncultured Chitinophaga sp. | reverse complement strand
CTGGGTATAAATATTACACTTTTTTTTGAAAATTCATATTCAACTTTTGTGCTACGGCTTCCCCGAAACCTAAAACATTGACGATCAACACCTCGTTAAACACGCCCCTGCTGTATTTCAGCTCTTTTTCCCTGATCCCCAGCATCTTTGCCATAGCCGTAATACTTTTCGAAGGTGCGCAGATAACGATGGTTTTCCCGTCGTTGCGCTCCAGCATCGTTTCCAGGATGTGGCGCATTACCTCCGGGTTGTCGTGGCAGGCATCGCGGTAATATTCCACTTTGCAGCCCTGTGTTTTGGCAAGCGGCGTCACCGTTTCCACGAGGCAGGAATTGAAGGGGGAATACACGGCGGCAACGGGCTCATTTTCCAGGAATTTGGCCAGGTGGCCGGCCTGCTCCCTGCCTGTGAAGCTCAGCCCCATTTTTTCGCCCTTTGGCTGCGTTTCGGCGCTGTTCACGAAAATAACGGCGGTAGGCGCCGGCTTAGGCGGCCCCGGATCTGCCAGGGTCACATTTTTCTCTTTACCGGCGGCATGCACGGCCCCCGGCGGCTGGCCGGCGCTCAGCACGGTCCAGGTCATGGTCGCTAATACAATTGTTTTAAACATGGCGGAAAATTTAATGTATGTATGAAAATTAAAAACAGGGTGGTTTTAAAGTGAAAGAAATGTTAATTGAGCCTGGTCTTAGAACTGAAATCCTGATCTTTGCCCCTTTTCCCGGGCAGACGCTGGATAATGACCACCTCTAAATTAACGGGAAAACCGCGGTTGCTAAAGCGGTTCGTGACAAATGGGGCTATAACGATGTAAAGGCCGGTTGCTGGATAAATATCCGACGTATGGTTACCTAGTGTTTCATAACCAATAGTCAAGCTGCTGCGCCACTCACCACACATAATCATCTGTTATAACGCATTTATCATACCTTTAACGAATTGCGGTATTTGAATTGTAATATCTAGGAAAATTGAATAAAATGAACATTTGCAGAGAGCTGGCCATTGTAGCAGGTTTGGTTTTTACAACGTCTGCAACCGGTTTTAGTCAACAGAAAGCAGTAGCAAAAAACTGGCAATTACTGAGCTACGGAACAGACAGCGTGTACGGAGTGAGCGCCGAAAAAGCCTACGGTGAACTGTTGAAAGGCAAAAAAAGCAAAACGGTGATCGTTGCCGTGATAGATTCCGGAATAGACACCACGCACGAGGACCTGCGCGACATACTCTGGCGCAACCCCAAAGAAATTCCCGGCAACCAGATTGACGACGACGGCAACGGCTATGTGGACGACGTTTACGGCTGGAACTTCCTGGGCGCCAAAGACGGCAGCACCGTAAAAGAAGACTCAGACGAAGCCACCCGCGAATATTACCGTTTCCGCAGGCTGTATGGCAATCCCGATTCCGCCCTCGAAAAGGACAGCAAGGAATATACCTACTGGACGCGCCTGAAGGACCGCATCCAGAAACCTTCTTCCCAGGCGAAAACAGATTATAAGATGATGCTCAAGGTGCAGGAAAACCTCCTGAAATGCGAGGGCATCCTCGCGGAACATCTCAAAACGAACGACTTCACCGTTGAGCAGCTGGATACGCTGCGCAGCACGGACCAGGACGTGATGCTGGCCCGCAGCTTCGCATTGCGCCTGCTGCATAGCACCAACGAGGAAGGCCTTACCTATCAGGCCCTCAAGAACGACCTGGCAGAGTACGTAAAAGAGCTTAAACGCAAAGCGGAATACACCGGCGCAGAGCCGCAGGATAAACGCGCCACCATCGTAGGCGACAACCTGAACGACATCAACGACCGCTACTACGGCAACAGCGATGTACAAGGCCAGTTCGCTTTCCACGGCACGCACGTGGCAGGCATTATCGGCGCTATCCGCAACAACAATACAGGCATAGACGGCATTGCGGACAATGTGCGCATCATGGCCGTGAAAGTGGTGCCTGAAGGCGACGAAAGAGACAAGGACGTTGCCCTGGGCATCCGTTATGCTGTAGACAACGGCGCGCAGATCATCAACATGAGCTTCGGCAAAGGCTTCTCCCCGCAGAAAGAATGGGTGGACGATGCGATCCGCTATGCGCAGGAAAAAGGCGTGCTGCTGATTCATGCGGCTGGCAATGACGGCGCAAATAATGATGAAGTGGAAAATTACCCGAAAGATACCTTCAACGACGGGAAAGAAGCCGATAACCTGATCACCGTGGGCGCTTCCGGCAACGGGCGCACCGGATCAAAGATCGCCGGCTTCTCCAACTACGGTAAAAAAGAAGTGGACGTGTTCGCCCCCGGCGTGCAGATCTACTCCACCGTTCCCGGCGGCAACAAATACGGCAGCGCCAGCGGCACCAGCATGGCAGCCCCCGTTGTGGCCGGCGTGGCGGCGCTCGTGCTTTCTTATTACCCGGACCTGAGCGCACGCCAGCTGAAACAGATCATCGAAAAATCCGCCACTCCCCTCCCCGGCGCCGAAATGGTGAACAAGCCCGGCGCCAAAGATGTGGAAGTGCCTTTTGCAGAGCTTTCCAAATCAGGCGGCGTGGTGAATGTATACGAAGCGCTGAAGCTCGCGGCCAAAACGAAAGGCGAGAATGCGAAGAAAAATAAAGTGAAGATGCAGGCGCTGACGAAAGACTGAACGGCTTTAAACGTCTAAGATACCCTTAACGCTCAAGGTACACGATACGCGTCGTGTACCTTTTGTTTTTTATAGAATAGAAGCGATTGCTTATACTATATTAACGTTTCTTTTTTATTCTCGATATTTATTCTACATTGGTTAAAGGTTGACGGATTGCAACCTATTGTTGTATGTAAGATATGTTTTAACCACCAGGCTGAGCGAGAGAAGTACCAGAATCCGTTATGAAATCAGTTCCTTGTTTTTTTAATGTAACCATGTAACCACAGAGCCGCCAGGAGATTTGTTTGTTGGCTGATGCATTGCATGCTGCGTCAGTATGTGCCCGGCTCCCTGAAAACCTAGTCTGACCATAAATCGTTTACCGTTCAAACTGTGATCGCGATGATCCGATGATGTATTCCATGAACCGGCAATAACATTGCCCGGAATGTACAGCCATGCGTTAACTTGACCTGATCATGTGCGCGCCGCATTCCTGACCCGGCACTGACCTGCCGGAATGCACAGCCATGCGCCCAGGCGATCCCGATCATGTACAACCGCATTCCACCCGCCGGCGGCCTTGCTGCACGGAATGCCCGGCTATTGCTAAAAATTAAATCCACGACACACTGTTATCAATCAAAATCAATTCTTAATCCAACAATTTCCGTATGAAGAAAAGGCTATCCACGGGCTTGGCATACACCTGTATGCTCCTGCTTTCCTGCATGTTTTTTACAAGGTCCTACTCGCAGGAAAAACTTTCCGTTATCGGCACGGTCACAGATTCCTCCGGCACGCCGCTGCCCGGGGTAACGGTGATGATCACCGGCACGAAAGCCGGCACCGCTACAGACATGAACGGCAAATTTGTGCTGGACGTAACTCCCGGCGCCATCCTGGCTTTTAAGTTCGTAGGTTACCGCGGCGACAGCATCAGGGTGACGGCGCAAAACAAAGTGCTGAACATTGTGCTGCGGTCTTCCGAAACGGTGCTCAGCGACTTTGTGGTCACGGCTTTCGGCAAAAAGCAGATCAAGGAATCGGTGGTAGGCTCCGTATCCACCATCACTCCCGGCAACCTGCGAACGGCCGGCAGCAACCTCACCAATGCCCTGGCGGGCCAGGTAGCGGGCGTGATCGGCTTCCAGCAGAGCGGGCAGCCCGGGCTGGACAACTCCAACTTTTTTATCAGGGGCGTAACCACCTTCGGTTACCGGCAGAACCCGCTCATCCTGATAGACAACGTGGAGCTGACGCCTAACGACCTCGCGCGTTTGCAGGTGAACGACATCGCCAGCTTCTCCATCCTGAAAGACGCCAGCGCCACCGCGCTTTACGGCGCCCGCGGCGCCAACGGGGTTATCCTCGTTACCACAAGGGAAGGCAAGGCCGGGAAAACAAACCTCAACATCATCCTCGAAAACGCCATTTCCAAACCCACGCAAACCATCAAACTGGCGGACCCCATCACTTACATGAAGCTCTACAACGAGGCCAGCACCACCAGGGACCCGCTGCAGCCCATCGTGTTCGACGCGGATAAGATCTACAACACCGAACAAACCATGAAGAAAGCACAGGGCAGCAACCCATACGTATATCCGGCGGTAGACTGGCTGGACATGCTGTTCCGCAAATCGTCCACCACGCAGCGCGCCAACATGAACATCACCGGCGGCGGCGAGGTGGCCCGGTACATGGTATCAGGTTCTTTCAGCAACGACAACGGCATGCTGAAAAGGAACGCCGCGAACAACTTCAACAACAACGTGAACTATAAGAACTACCAGCTGCGCTCCAATGTGAACGTGAAGCTGACCAAGACAACGGAAATGGTATTGCGCCTCTGGGGCAACTTCAACGACTACAGCGGCCCCGTTACCAACGACGCATCCTTTTCCTCCGACCTTTACAGCGCGGCCGTGCATACCAGCCCCGTGCTGTTCCCGGCCTTCTACGAGCCAGATTCCGCCAACCTGCTAACACAGCATATCCTGTTCGGCAATTCCAGCCAGGTGGGCAGCAGCAACGGCGGCGTGGGCTATTCCAATCCCTATGCGCAGATGCTGAGAGGATATAAACGATTTTCCGAATCACGCATGTCCGCCACGCTGGAGCTGCACCAGGACCTGGATTTCCTCACGGAAGGATTAAAGTTCCACGGCTTCTTCAACACCAACCGCTATTCCTATTTCGACAATACGATGGCCTACAACCCGTTCTATTACACGGTGCTGCCGCAGGATTACAACCGGGCGAAGAACATCTATTCCCTCACCTGGCTGAACTCGCTGCCGGGAGGCATATTCCTCGGCGGCCCCGGCTCCGGCAGCAGTGAGGCCGCTACCGAATACCTCATATATTCCCCTGGCCGGAAAGACGCCAATACTTTTATCCAGTTCCAGGGGCAGCTGGAATATTCCAAGCAGCTGGGCGACCATAACATCGCCGGGTCGCTCATCGGCGTACGGCAGCAAAGGCTTGTGGCCAATGGCGTGGATCCTGTTACCAACACACCCAGCCTGCAATATTCATTGCCTTACCGGAACCTCAACCTCGCGGGCAGGCTGAGCTATAATTTCGCCAGCCGTTATTTCACCGAATTCAACTTCGGCTACAACGGCTCCGAACGTTTCTCGGAGAACAACCGTTACGGCTTCTTCCCTACCATCGGTGCTTCCTGGATCGTATCCCGCGAAAAATTCTGGACCGGCTACCTCGCCAAAATGGTCAGCTCCCTGAAGCTGCGCGCCAGCTACGGCCTTAGCGGCAACGATGATATCGGCCAGCAGCGTTTCTTTTACCTTTCCGACGTAAACCTCAACGCCGGCAACGGCGCCTCTTTCGGCCTAAACAATATCTACAGCCGCAATGGCGTCAGCATCCGCAATTACGAGAACAGGGACGTGACCTGGGAAACCGCGAAGATCCTGAACACCGGCGTTGAAATGACGCTGTTCAACAGCTTCGACTTCATTGCCGAGTACTGGAAGCAGGACCGCAGCAATATCGTGATGGCAAGGAACATCCCCAGCAGCATGGGCCTGGAAGCAGGCATACTCACCAACGTGGGTACCGTGAAAGTAAGCGGGCTGGACCTGACCGCCAATTACAACCACGATTTCAACAGGAACCTGAGGATACAGTTCATGTCCAACTTCACGTATTCCAAAGGCACGTACGGTACTTATGAAGAACCTGCATACGCGGAGCCCTGGCGCTATGTGTCGGGCACCATGCTGGGCCAGCAGCGGGGTTATATTGCCGAGCGCCTGTTCGTGGACGATAAAGAAGCTTCCGCTTCGCCCTCGCAGCAGTTTGGCGGCAACATCGTGAAAGGCGGGGATATAAAATACCGCGACCTGAACGGCGACGGGCGCATCACCGTGGCAGACCAGGCGCCGATCGGGCTGCCGTCCACGCCGCAGATCATGTACGGTTTCGGGTTTTCCATCAACTACAAAGGAATTGAGCTGAACGCGCGTTTCCAGGGGCAGTCCAGGGTTTCGTTCTTCATCGATCCCCGCTCCGTGAGCCCTTTCGTGATCCCTCCTTCCCCGCAGATACAAAGCCAGTCGCAGGTATTGCAGGCCTTTGCGGACGACCACTGGTCTGAAGACAACCAGGACCTCTACGCGCTCTATCCCCGGCTGGGCGTAAGCGCGCAGGCGATCGAGAACAACCTGCAGCGCAGCACCTGGTGGATGCGCGACGGCAGCTTCCTGCGGCTGAAAACCGCCGAGATAGGCTATTCGCTGCCTGAGGGCCTCGTCAAAAAGATAGGGCTGAAATACTGCCGGCTGTATGTGAACGGCATCAACCTTTTCAACATTACCAAATTCGACCTCTGGGACCCGGAACTGGGCGGCAACGGCTTCAACTACCCCATCCAGAAGGCTTACAATTTCGGTATCAACGTCAACCTCTAAACTGGCACAACATGAAGATATATTCAACATACATACTCATCCTCTTCCTCGGCCTGCTCTGCATAAGCGGCGGGAGCTGTAAAAAATACCTGGACGTAACGCCCGAGAACGTGGGCACCATCGATTACGCATTCCGCAACCGCAACGAAGCGGAGAATTACCTTTTCACCTGCTACAATACCCTGCAGGGTTTCAGCAACGTCATCTACGACCCCGGCTTCACCACATCCGCCGAGATCGTTTACCCGAACGATCTTTCCGAGAGGCCCATCAACGATATCGGCTTCCAGCTGATACGCGGCACCACGCAGAATATCTCCAACCCCGCGCTCAATTACTGGGACGGCAGCAACAGCGGCAGCGCCATCTTCCAGGCCATCCGCCGGTGCAATATCATGCTGGAGAACATAGACAAGCCGATAGACCTCAGCGCTGAAGAAAAGGCCCGGTGGATCGCCGAAGTAAAATTCCTGAAAGGCTATTACCATTACTTCCTCGCGAGAATGTACGGCCCTATCCCCGTTTACCGCGTGAACCAAAGCATTACCGCGCCGATAGAAGAGATCAGGGTAAAAAGGGAGCCGGTAGATTCCGCATTCAATTACGCCGTGCAGATGATGGACGAAGCCGCGGCGGACCTGCCCGTGCAGATCGGCAATACCCAGCAGGAACTGGGCAGGATCACGCGGCTGATCGCCTTGTCCGTAAAGGCCGAAATACTCGCCACCCAGGCCAGCCCGCTGTTCAACGGCAATCCCGACTATGCAGGCTTTAAGAACAAAGACGGCCAGGCGCTCTTTTCCGCCACCGCAGACGCTTCAAAATGGCAGAGAGCCGCGGCAGCCTGCAAAGCCGCGATAGATGAGGCCGCCAGCCTGAATATGAAACTGTACACCTTCATCCAGCCGGCAAACATTCCCAACCTGAACGATTCACTGCGGAAAGTGCTCACCATCCAGAATGCCGTGACCGAAAAATGGGACTTCAACGCAGAAGTGATATGGGCGCTCAACCCCAATTTCGGTTACCAGAGCTATTGCATTCCCAGGCTCACCACCAAGGCCGTGGAAAACTCCACCGCCGCGGCCGGCAGCTTCACCGTGCCGCTGTTCACCACCGACCTGTTCTATACGGACAACGGTGTGCCGATCAATGAAGACAAGGGCTGGGACTATGCCCGCCGTTTCGAGTTGCAGGCGGGAGACAATGCCAACAGGTATTACATCAAATCCGGGTACATGACCGTGAAAAACAATTTCAAAAGAGAGACCCGTTACTACGCTAATATCGGCTTCGACGGCGGCGTATGGTTCGGCAATGGCGTGACCGACCAGAACAACCCGCTGTACATCGAAGCCAAGGGCCCCGACTCCAAGGCCGGCCCTAAAGACAGGGTGAGGATCAACATGCTGGCCATGTGGCCCAAAAAGCTGGTCAATTACCTCACCGTTTTCAACGAAGGCGTGCAGCAGGCCTCCTACCGCCTGCCGCGCATGCGGCTTGCCGACCTTTACCTCCTCTATGCGGAATGCCTGAACGAAGCGGGCGGCCCGGGCCAGGAAGCGTATCAATATGTCGATCTCGTACGGCAAAGGGCGGGCCTCAAAGGCGTCGTGGAATCCTGGCAGCAGCATAGCGCATCACCATCAAAACCTGCTACCAAAGCCGGGCTGCGCGAGATCATCCATCGCGAGCGGCGGATAGAGCTGTGCTTCGAAGGAAAAGCCGGCTGGGACCTCCGGCGCTGGAAAGAAATGCTCACCGTGCTGGCCGCGCCCGTGCAGGGCTGGAGCATATTCCAGAAAACGAACACTAACTTCTACACCCTGCAAACGCTGTTCATCCCGGCGATGACG
>CBFHAF010000151.1:0-8427 GCA_965653435.1 uncultured Chitinophaga sp. | reverse complement strand
AAGGACACGCGCCAGGATTTTGTTTTGCTGTACGTAGGTAACTGCCGGCCGGGATATTGCTGTCCTGGCCTTTTTTTTGACTTATAACAAAAGCCTCGCCGTTACCGGCAGGGCTTCAAAAAAAAATAATAAGAACGCTCTGTTCCGCGGGCTAGTTCAATACTATGTCTTCCACTTTGATCTCTTTCCCGTTCACCACATCCTTCATAAAAGCATCCATCTTATCGAATTCGCGGAACATGAAGTTAGCCACTTCGTGCCCCTTGCCCTGGTATGTGTACAGAACGGCCGGTTTGTTCCATTGCCGTGCCTGCTCCAGGATGGTTTTTGACCCGAACATCATCAGCCAGCCATCGTTATTGGCGCGGCAGAAACGGTGAGCGGCCGTGCCGTAAGGCACCAGCTCGTCTTTCGTGCCATGCATCAGCAGCATGGGCACCCAGTTATCCTGCTTCAGCGTGTTGATATCTATAAGAGCGCCCGCAAACACCAGTGCACCTTTGAAGCGTGGGGTGGCGAAATAAGTGTAGCGCGCTTTGTCCGTAGCAGCCCAGGGATTGTACATCAGCTGGAGAATAGTTTCCGCACCCGCGCTGCTGCCGGAAATGAAGAATTTCGACGTATCGACGCCGAGCCTGGAAGCGTTCGTGATAATGTATTTTGCGGCATCGGCGGCGTCTTCCACCGCTGTGCTGATTGCTTTGAGCTTTACCGGTGTGGCAGTGTTGCAGCCGAAATCCCCGCCCTTCAGGTAGAGGCGGTAAGAGATCACGAACACATTGTATCCCCTTTTCCGCATGCCTTCCGCGAAAGGTTTCTGGCCCAAAGGGCTGCCGGCGGTAAACCCGCCGCCGTGGACGAACATGATGCTCATGCCGTTCGGCTTTGAGGAGGGCATGTAATGATCCAGGTAAAGCGTGTCATTCCCTTTAACCGCGTAAGTGATCTTTTCCTGCGCCTGCATAGCGCAGGGAAACAGTATTAGTAAAAATATCCATCTCATAATTACTGCTTGTTGCGAGCGGGCTAAATTAAATTATTAAATACAAGTACTTTTTAATTTATTTTTTTATTGCAAATAATTAACCCCGATCCGGTTTTAAGTTCCGGGCAAACTTAAAATAACATTATCGTTTTCTAAAGATTCTAACGATTCACGCGCCCACGGCCTACGGGGAGTTCTGCGACGGTACGGTAAACAATGGGAAGCACCTGCACATGCCAGCCGGTGCACGCCAAACTGCCGCATCCCGGCAGCAGGGAGATTATTTCCGCCGAAGGCTTCCTGATGCATAACTTTCTGTGTACCTTGCGTCTATGAGCACTCCGGCGCAATCCCTGTATCAGAAAATAGCAGCACTGGAAAGAATGGGGGAAGAGTTTCCTGCTGTTATCATCGTCCACAACCTCGACACACAATCCGTAGAATACATGTCGCCCAAAGGGCAGGCCATCCTGCAGACCACGCTGGCCGAGCTACGCACCATGGGGCCTGAATACCATCACCGCTTTTTTAACCCGCAGGAAATGGAAGATTACCTTCCCCGCATCATGCAGCTCATCAACGAGAACCGCGACGATGCGTTCGTTTCCTTTTTCCAGCAGGTGCGTGCGCATCCCGGGCTCGACTGGGAATGGTACCTCAGCGCCACACGGATATTCATGCGCAACGACAAGGGCATGCCTACCCATTGCATCACGCTGGCCATGCCCATCCATCCCGAGCATCACATTACCGTGAAGGTGAACCGGCTGCTGGAAGAAAATAATTTCCTCCGCAAGTACAAACATGTGTTTGCCGCGCTTACGCACCGTGAAAAGGAAATACTGCGGCTGATGGCGCTCGGGAAAAATTCCGCGGACATCGCGGCAACGCTCAACATTTCAGAAAAAACGGTATCCACGCACCGCCGCAATATCAAGAACAAGCTCAACGCACAATCCTCTTACGACATCACACGTTTTGCACAGGCATTTGACCTGATCTGACCGGGATTTATCATTATATTGTGGTTATGACCACATCCTTCCTGCAAGTACTGCTGTCTCTCGCAGCGGGCATTGGCCTTATTGTTTTGCTGACCGTACGGTTCAGGGTACACGCTTTTTTCGCGCTGTTCCTCGCCTGTTTCGTGGTGGGGCTGGGCGTCCAGCTTTCGTTTGCGGATATCATCAACACGATGAAGGACGGGTTCGGGCATATCCTGCGCAATCTCGGCTTTATCATCATGCTGGGCACCATGCTGGGCGTGATACTGGAATACACCGGCGCCACGCGGGTAATGGCAGCGGCCATCCTTAAGATCGTGGGAGAAAAAAGAGCGGCGGTGGCTATGGGGATCACCGGTTTTATTGTCGGCCTTCCCATTTTTTGCGATTCGGGGTACATTGTGCTGAGCGGGCTGAACCGTTCCGTAGCCAGGCGCAGCGGGGCTTCCATCCTCGTGATGTCCGTTTCGCTGGCGGCGGGCCTGTACGCCGTGCATTGCCTGATACCGCCGCACCCCGGCGCTACAGCGGCCGCAGGCATCATTGGCGCTGATATCGGGAAACTGATACTCACCGGCGCGCTGGTAGCCATTCCTGCCGCAGTGGCGGGCTGCTGGTGGGCGGCATTCATGGGGAAACGCATACCTGTTACAGACGATGCCGAAGAGCATGAACCGGAAGAGTTGCCGGATACGCCCGCCTGGAAAGCATTTCTGCCTATCATACTGCCCATTGTGCTGATTGCCGCGGGCGCTTTTACCGACCTGAAAAAAGGAAGCGGCGTATTGCATGTGCTTGGTGACCCCGTAATTGCCCTTGCGGCGGGCGTGCTGCTTGCTTTTTATACAGGAAAGGACTGGAAACGCGCTGCTGTAAGCCACCTGATGACCGAAGCCGCCGAAAAAGCCGGCGGCATCCTCGTGATCATCGGCGCGGGCGGCGCTTTCGGGGCTATACTCGCCACCACGAAGATCGGGGACCATTTTTCCTCCTCGCTGCAACTGGGCCATATCGGCATCATTTTCCCCTTCCTGCTCACGGTATTGCTGAAAACTGCACAAGGCTCCTCCACCGTGGCGATCATTACCGCCGCATCCATCATCCAGCCGCTGCTGCCGGTGCTGGGGCTGGACAGCGATATGGGCCGCCTGCTGTGCATGCTGGCGCTGGGAGGCGGCTCCATGATGGTTTCCCATGCCAACGACGCTTATTTTTGGGTGATCAGCAAATTTTCCGGCCTGGAAATGAACCCGATGCTGAAAGTTTACTCCGGTGCCACGATCATCATGGGCATGGTCACTTTTGCCATTGTGTACATACTCTCGCTTTTCCTGCTGTAAACAGGCGGTGCGAACGCGGAAATGATTTATATTTGACCCCCGATTTGTTTAACCGCTCCGCCTAACATACGCTGAATGCCTGCACAATACACTCTTACAGAACAAAAATTCCGGCATACGGACGACCATGCCGATGCTGAAGTGCGCACCGCTTCGTTCGAAGGGGTAAGCATTATTTTCGCCAGCGGGTTCCAGCAGAAAGAAGTGAAAAGGACGGAGGACCGCACGGAACCCTTCCTGGATATGTACTTCTGCCTGGAAGGCAGCAGCAGGGCGCATTCTTACGACAACCCAGTGTCGCCCACGATGGACGATGCGCAGCATACGATCTTCTACACCCCTGAGTTTCATGGGTATTACAGCATCAGCAGCCCGGTAATAAGGCTGTTGAGCATCGAGATGAAAGAGCCTTTCTTTGAAAGGTTCATGTCCGGCGAAGACGGTTTTTCAGACAGGTTCTGGGAAAGGGTTCGGAACGGGCAGGCCGCCAGCCTCACTTCCCGGCCTATGCCCGTTACCGGCCGGCAGATGGCAGCCATATCAGACCTGCAATACGGCCGTTACAGCGGTTTCATGAAACAGCTTTTCCTGGAATCACGCATTACAGACCTCTTTTTGCTGCAGATGGAACAGGCCCAGCAGCTGCAGGGCCTGCGCCCGCCCCGCATAAGGCCGGCGGACCGCGAAAAGCTGTATGCAGCCAGGGAGTTTGTGAAAGCCCGCATGCTGGAGCCCTTCTCCCTGCTGGAAGTAGCACGGTATTGCGGGCTGAACGACTTCAAACTGAAGAAAGGTTTCAGGGAATTGTTCGGCACCACGGTTTTTGGTTATCTTAACGAGCTGAAAATGAACCATGCGCTCCAGCTGCTCAGGGATACCTCCCGTACTGTATTCGACGTGGCAGATTCCCTGGGGTACAGCGAAACAGCCAACTTTTCCAAAGCATTCAAAAAACATTTCGGACAATTACCAAAAGATATCAGGCACCATGACTAACATACAGGTTATAGCATTCGACGCGGATGATACTTTATGGGTGAACGAGCCTTACTTCCAGGAAACGGAACAGCAGTTCTGCGCCCTGCTGGAAGACTACCTGCCCATGCACTCCACGTCGCAGGAACTTTTCAAAACGGAAATGGCCAATCTCCCGCTCTACGGTTACGGCATCAAAGCCTTTATGCTGTGCATGATCGAAACCATCATCCGCGTAACCAACAACACCGCCAGCCCCGAGCTGATCATGAAAGCCATCGAAACGGGCAAGGAAATGCTCAATAAGCCCGTGGAGCTGCTGGAAGGGGTGGAAGATGTGCTTAAAGCGCTGAAAGGAAAATACAGGCTCGTAGTGGCTACAAAAGGCGATCTCCTGGACCAGGAGCGGAAGCTCCTCAAATCCGGGCTTTCCCATTACTTCCATCACATCGAGATCATGAGCGACAAGCAGGAAAAAGACTACCAGAAGCTCATCCGACACCTGGACTGCAAGCCGGAAGAATTCCTCATGATCGGCAATTCGCTCAAGTCCGACATAATGCCCGTGCTGGCCATCGGCGGGCATGCCGTGCACATCCCCTACCATGTTACCTGGACCCACGAAAAAGTGGACCACCACGTGGAGCACGAACAATTCCGCCAGTTGAACACCATTTCAGAGATCTTACCAGTACTGTTGGCATGAAACAAAAGATAGACCTCCAGCAATGGCCCCGCAGGGACCACTTCGCATTCTTCAGCCAGTTTGAAGAACCATACTTCGGCCTTTGCGCCGAGGTAGATTGCACGCGCGCCTACGATGCCGCCAAAGCCCAGGGCGTTTCCTTTTTCCTGTATTACCTGCATCGTTCGCTGAAAGCCGCCAACCAGGTAGCGCCCTTCCGGTACAGGATCGCTGACGGAGAAGTATGGGAGTACGGCACGGTACACGCCTCACCCACCATCAACCGGCCCGACGGCACTTTTGGTTTCGCTTATATGGATTACCACGAAGAATTTGCCGCGTTCCGTGCTGCCGCGCAGCAGGAGATAGAAAAAGTGCAGCAAAGCAGCGGCCTCATCCCCGCGGTATCCGGAGAAAATGTGATCCACTATTCCTCCATTCCCTGGGTGAAGTTCACGGCATTGTCGCATGCGCGCAGCTTTTCATTCAAAGACAGCATTCCCAAGATATCTTTCGGAAAAATGACCGAAACGGGCGGCCAGCGCAGCATGCCGGTATCCATCCACGTGCATCATGCGCTGATGGACGGATACCATGTTGGCCAGTACCTGGAATGTTTCCAGGAGCTTATGATGCAGCATTGAACACCAGCCTGTTAGCCAGGGCAAGCTCGTCGAGGCTGATGGTGTGCGAACGGCCGGGATACAGCTGCAGGGTTACTTTCGCTCCCATAGAACCGAGGATGGCGGCGGTCTCTTCCACCCTTTTTACCGGTACATGCACGTCCGGGTCTCCGCTGCCGATGAACACCGGCATTTGCCCGAAGCTTCCTTTATAGTTTTCGGGATAGATGCGGTCGCCAATGAGGCCGCCGGTGAAAGCCGCCACACCGCCGTATTTTGCAGCATTGCGTGTTATGAATTCCAGCGCAAGGCAGGCGCCCTGCGAAAAGCCGGTGAAGAAAATATTCTCCTTCGTTATCCCTCCCGCAACAATATCGTTCAGCACTTCTTCCAGCACAGCTATGGCAGACGACAGCCAGGGCTCGTTCTGCGCAGGTGGCGCCAGGAAAGAATGCGGGTACCAGGTGTTGCCGGAGGCTTCAGGCGCCAGCAGCGCAAAATCCTTTACATCGAGGTGATCCGCCAATGTGTGTATATCTTCCGCACTGCCGCCCCTGCCGTGTATCAGCACGAGCGCGCGTTTTGCTTCGGACAATTTTCTGCCTCCGGTAAATACGTTCTTTTGATGCATATCACCTGAATTTTTCGATGTTCACGGAAACGGGCGGCAGCGACTGGTCCAGCTCGGGGCGCATGGGTTCATACTGCGGAGGCAATTTCAGCGCTTCCCCGAGATGATCCTTCGTTTCGTCGGTGGCGAAGCCGGGGCCGGAAGTGGCTATTTCGAACAATACGCCGCCGGGTTCGCGGAAATAAATGGAAGTGAAATAGCTGCGATCCAGGATGGGTGTGGGATTCATCATACGAAGCTTTTCGCGGGCCGCTTCCTGCGTGGCATGATCGGGCGTTGCAAATGCGATATGATGCACGGTACCGCCGCCGCCAAGGCCGCGCAGGCTGTCTGGAGAGCAGAGGATATCCACGTAATTCCCCGGCGAATCGGTAGCCGCAAAGCGGAAGCGGTTGCCGCTTTCGGCGATCAGCTTATGATCCATTTGTTCGGTGAGCAGCGCGGCTGTTCTTTCGTAACCTTCTTCCCATATCTCCACGTTGTAAAAACCTTTGATGGCGTGCTCAGCCGGTATATGGCCGTATGAGAAGCCGGGGCGCCTGTCCGCGTCGTTGAACACGAGCTCGAGGCCCAGGCCGTCCTGGTCTTCAAAATAAATGACGGTTTCCTTCTCAAATCTTTCCTGCGGCGGCTTGGGGGCAATACCGAATTTCGCCAGCCTTTCCTGCCAGTAATTCATTGAAGCTGCCGGAACGGAAAAGGCGGTGGTATTCAGCATTCCCTTGCCCCGGCGGCCTCTGCTGATGCCCTGGAAAGGAAAAAAGGTAAGTATGCTGCCGGGATTGCCGGCTTCGTCGCCATAATAAAAATGATATACATCGGGTGCGTCAAAGTTCACGGTTTTCTTTACCAGCCTGAGCCCCAGGATGCCGGTATAAAAATCTACGTTTTTCTGCGAGTCGTCCGCCATGGCCGTAATGTGATGGATGCCGGTGATCAGTTGTGCCATAATGCATGCATGATTTTGTGCGGGAAATATACTGAAAACACGCATCCTGCTGGATTTGTTCGCCTTCATGTACATCAAAGCGCAGATTCGGTACAACCAAAAAGGGCAGCGCAGGTGTGCAACCCCGCCGCCCTGGCCGGCAAATGATCATCCGCATCTTCCTGCCTGAGCTGGCCGGATATTTTCCGCATGGTTGCGCTCCAGAGCAGGTCGCTAACTGTGGAAATACCCTGCAAAACGTCGCCGGACCGGACTTTAAATAGCTCAGATGCTCCGGATAAACTCGCGGATGCCGAGGCGCGGGCGTTCCAGCAGCCTTTCCAGCATATCGTCGGTTTTCGAAAATTCAGCTGCTTTAATACTGTGGGCCATGCTCATGTAGAAGTCGATCTCGGAACCGGGCATTTCGAACTTCACCAGCTCTGCACGGTAAGCATCGGCGGGAATGTCGAAATACGCGGCGTCCATGGCTTTTTCGGAGCGCAGCAGGTCTGCAATATCACCAAAGCCGAAAGCTTCGCTGCCGGTGATGTTGTATACGTTATTCTGATGGCCTTCGCTGGTGAGCACGTTGGCAAGCGCTTCAGCGATATCGGGCCTGAACACGAAGCTCACTTTGCCCGCGCCGCCGGGGTAATACACCTGCCCGTCTTCCATGGCGCTGCCTATGAACAAGGGGATGGTTTCGAAATACATGCTGTTCCTGAAAATGGTGTAATCCATTCCGGAAGCTTTAATGGCGCGCTCAGTGTTGCTGCAGGTGCGGGCTGCCAGGAAATGCGCATCGTCGGCGGGCGTAAGCGTGCTGGTGTATACGATATGCTTCACACCCCGGTCTTTCGCAGCCTGCACAACGTTACTTTCTTCGCGCATGGCCTGTTCCCCGTAGCTGGCGGTGGATATCTGCAGCACTTTATCTGCATTTTCAAACGCTTTACGCAGGGAGGCAGGGTCGTTATAATCCGCTACCCGGACCTGTATGCCGGCATCCGCCAGGTCCTGCGCTTTTGCAGCGTCCCTCACTACAGCCACAATATTGGCGGGCGCTGTTTTCTTCAGTAAAAATGAAATAGTGGCTTTGCCTAAATTGCCGTTGGCTCCTGTAATTGCTATCATGATTTGTAAATTTTATGATACAAAACTAGGACGGCCGCAAGCGGGAAAATAGAACAAAACCGACAGGGTGGAAGAATCTGGAAAATTATTGCGGGGAAGGGTCACCGCATAAAAAAAAC
>CBFHAF010000150.1:0-8464 GCA_965653435.1 uncultured Chitinophaga sp. | reverse complement strand
GTACCATGAAGATGGCAGCATAAACCTCGACATCATCCCGGCTATTGTTGATAAGATGATAGCAGACGGACTTACGGGCGTATTTATCTGCGGCACCAATGGAGAGGGGCCGAACCTGAAGACGGAAGAACGGATGGCCATTGCAGAGGCCTACGTTAAAGCCGCACGGAAACGCATCCTGGTATTGGTGCATGTGGGGCACAGTTCAATTGCGGAATGCCGCAAGCTCGCCGCACATGCCGAACAGATAGGCGCAGATGCGATATCATCCGTTGCGGCATTTTATTTCAAGCCCGCTACGGTGAGCAGCCTGGTTAAATGCATGGCGAAGATCGCATCAGCGGCGCCCAATACTCCGTTTTATTATTACAACATTCCCGCCCTTACAGGAGTTGCGCTGGACATGGTCAGCTTCCTGGCGCTGGCCGAAGAGGCAATCCCCACGCTGGCGGGCATCAAATACACCGCATCAACCCTGCACGAATACCAGGCCTGCCTGAATTACAAGAACGGCAAATTTGATATCCTGTTCGGTTACGATGAAATGCTGCTTCCGGCGCTCGCCGTGGGCGCCAAAGGCGCGATTGGCAGCACCTATACTTTCGCCGCACCTATTTATCACCAGGTTATCAAACTATATAATGAAGGCAAACGGGAACAGGCTGCAAAATGGCAGCTTCATTCCGTGAATATGGTACGTTGTTTATTGAAATACCCGCCAATCCCGGCGCAACGGGCAATCATGCAGCTCAAAGGGATGGAGCTGGGAGATTGCAGGTTGCCGCTTGAACCCCTTTCGGCCAATGAGATCCTGGCCTTTAAGGCCGAATTAACTGAGATAGGCTTCTTTGACCTTGTAAGCCAACATCAGCCCGGATGACAACATTCATCATAAACCCTGATCAATATGAAAAAGACCAATTTTTTCAGAACGAAAACATATCTGTGCAATAAGGTTGCACTGATCTTTTCATTTGCTTTCTTAACGGTGGCAGCCTGTAAAAAAACAGGTGCGCCGCCAGACGGTTCCGCGCCGGGGGAAAAGGCGGAAGCCCGTTCATCCGTTGACGGCGATTTTACAACATTTGCCTTCAATGAACCGATAAAATTATTTGACGGCGGCAGCGGTGTTTATCATTCTTACCGCATTCCATCGATTATCAGGACAAAAAAAGGGACGCTGATCGCATTTTGCGAAGGCCGGGTAAATAACAACCGGGACTACGGGAACATCAACCTGATCTGCAGAAGATCGACCACCAATGGCAGCGGCTGGGGGCCGGAGATTCTGGTAAAAAGCAGCGGCGGCACCTGGGGCAATCCTACCGTAGTTGTCGATCAGGGCAACGGGAAGATCTGGTTGTTCATGTCGTATAATGACGCCGGTTTGAGTCAGACCGGGGAGAACGGAACAACGAAGATCACCGAGCCAGGCCAGCGGAAAACCTTTGTTTGCTACAGCACCTATGACCAGGATGGAACAGAGTGGTCAGCCCCTGTTAACCTCACCAGCATCGTTAAACCTCCGAATATGGTATGGGATGCGGTTGGCCCGGGAATCGGGATCCAGAAAAGGTTCGGGAGCACTTCCGGCCGGCTGATTATCCCGGCCATCAACCGGAATATATATAGTGACGATAATGGAAGCACCTGGCAATATAACTCCATACCGGGCGGCACATCCGAAGGCACTATCGTAGAACGGCTGAGCGGCATGCTGATGAGGAACGACCGCGGCGTTGGCTCCACTGAATTCTACCGTTACAAATCCGTCGGCGGCATCGGCACCGGCTGGGAGGATTTTGAAAAAGTTACCGCTTTGCCGGACCCGCATTGCGAGGGCTCTATCTTAAGGTATACTGATTCCCCCAGCAGGATCCTTTTCCTGAATTCGGCCAGCCAAACTACGAGAACCGCGATGAGAATAAGGATATCCACTGATGAAGGCATTACCTGGCCCGTCAGCAAAGCAATCCCGCAGAACGGTACGGGAAATGCAAAGCTGGGAGGGTATAGCAGCCTGGTAAAAACGGCGGATAACCTGATCGGCGCACTGATCGAATTCAATGAAAACACATCAGACAGCGACAACAGCCATCGCAGCATCTACTTCCATAAGTTCAACCTTGCCTGGATCGCAGAGTGATCTGTTGGGAGCAATAACAAATAATGATGTAAGAAAATAATGTGGCGCGCCGGATCGAAGCCTTGCTTTCAGGCGCGCCACTTCTTTTTCCGGGCAGCGCGGGAATTCCGCCCGGCACCCGCCACCTCCGCACGAACGGGCAGGGAGAACGGTTTTCATTCATCCCATCCTTAACAGTTTGGTAATATGCCGCGGCTATATTTGTGCTGAATCTGCCTCCGCATGCATGTCGCCCATCAAACTCCCGCTGTGCCAGCCTCCGTTATTACCGCGTTCCGGAATGGATCGGAGGGCGCATTCCGGGAAATATTCCTGGCTTACGACACCCGTCTTATTGCCTATGCGGCGAAAATATGCGTTACCCTGCAGGATGCGGAGGAAGTGGTCCAGGATGTATTTACCAGCCTCTGGGAACACCGGGACGATATGAAAGGCGACGATATCTCCGGCTGGCTCATTACCGTAACCCGCAACAAGTCCCTCAAATCCCTCCGCAGGCAGATCCTGCATGCTGACATCAGCAGCCTGCCCGAAGTGCCCGCCGACCTGTCGGACCCGCTGCAGCAGCTTTATTTCGACGAGATCGAACGGTATATCCACACCGTTATCCAATCGCTGCCGCCCATGCGGAAGAAAATATTTATCATGAGCCGGGATGAAGATAAAAGTTACCAGCAGATCGCCGACGAGCTGGGTATCTCTGTGCTCACCGTGAAAAAGCAGGTAAGCCTGGCTCTTGCACATTTACGCACGCAGGTCACTCCTTATGCCTTCAGCCTCGCCGTGCTGCTCTTTCCCTCATATTAACTTAATGTTACCGGTTACTACTCCGCAGGCGTTATTGGGTACTTCCTGTAAAAGCCGCCCGACATGCCTGTTTCTCCCGAACTGTTGAAGCAATTGCTGCGCAAGCAGAAAGATAATACCATTACCGACCGCGAAATGGTATTGCTGCGCCTGTACCTGTCTACCCCCGAAGCCGAAGACCAGCTGGCCGGCATAGACTTCTCCGACATGCCGGAAGCACCCGGCCAGCCCGGAACGTCGCAGGAGATACGTTTCCAGCAGATCATGCAAAAAATACCCCGCAGGCCCGCACGAAAGATCCCGTGGCTCCGCCTTGCAGCCGTAGCTGCGGTGGCGATGGCGATCGCAGGCATTGGCATATTATGGCGGCAGGACAGGCAAACGCCCTCCTCCGTCCGTATGCTGACCCTGAAAACAGGCAACGGAGAAATGAAAGAGGTATTGCTGCCGGACAGTTCCCGCATCTTCCTCAACGCCCGCTCCGCCATCCGTTACCCGGCCAGCTTTAGCGCAGAAACGCGTTCCGTGCAATTACTGCAGGGGCAGGTTTATTTCGAGGTTACAAAACAAAAAGCGCCATTTATCGTAGAAAGCCGCGACGGCATGCAGACCATCGTATTAGGCACCACGTTCACCGTTATGGCAGACAGTGTCGCCCGGCATTTCCGGGTGGCCGTCAAAACCGGCAAAGTGCGGGTGGACCGGCAGCAGCAGGCCATTGCCACCTTGCTGCCCGGCGATGGCGTGTTCTATGATATCGCGAAGGCCCGGGTGCAGGCCATCCATGCCGATCCAGCAAAGGTCGGGGATTGGACAAGCGGGGAAGTCCGCCTTTCCAATGCCGGCTTCGCAGAGATGGCCAAACTGCTGCAGCAGCTCTATGGCATTACGGTCATAGCGGGCAATGCATCTGTACGGCATAATCAATACAGCCTGCCCGTCAGATATGGAACAGACCTGCGGCCATTGCTGGAAGTTATCTGCATGGTGAACGGGAACCGTGCGGAATGGCGGAAAGACAGCACAGCCGTGATCATTCGATAATAAAAGAAAAAACGCCTGTTGGAAGCAGGCGTCTTCAAACACCGGTATTGGAAGTACCGGTATTCATAACAAATAAACTAGAACGAAGGTATGAAATTTTTCAGTCGGACAAAACCGCGGCATCGCCTCTGGCAAAGGATCCTGTTGCTCGTATGCCTCTTTACGGGCAGTCATTTGTATGCACAGCAATCCGTTTTATCCAAAAAGATCAGCATCCGCTTTACAGGCGAAAGCATAGCGGAGGCGTTGGAGAAAGTAGGGAAACAGGCCGGGCTTAAGCTTGCTTTTAATGCAGCCAACACTCATGGTTACAAAGCGCCTGTTACCCAATACACCGACAAAACACTGGAGCAGGTGCTGAAAAGCCTGCTGCAGAACACCAGCCTGTCATTCCGGGAGGCAAACGGCTACATCATCATCAGCAAAGAAAACAGTTCACCGGCAACACCCGTTCGTGCGAAGGGCATAATCACCGGTAAAGTGACCGACGAAGAACAACGGCAACCCGTGCCCGGTGCCAATATCCGTATCGGCAACGGCGGCGCCGTAACGGACGCGGACGGGCATTTCAGCATTACGCTTCCCGCCGGCAATTATACTGCCATTATCAGTTATGTAGGATACGCCTACATGGAAATTCCGGGCGTGACGGTAAAGGACGATTCCACTTCCGCCGTGGATATTGTTTTACAGAAAGACAAACGCCAGCTGGGAGTAGTGACAATTCGGGCGGACCGCGTGGTCACCACCAACGACCGGCAGCTGATCGAAGAGATCAGAACGGCAAGGGGCATCGCTTCTGGCATTTCTTCCGAACAGATCACTATCAGCGTAGACCGTTCCGCTTCCGAAGTAGCGCGCCGCGTATCCGGCGTAACGCTGCAGGATGGTTTTATCAGCATCCGCGGCATGACGCCCAGGTATAACCCCGTTTATCTCAACAACGCCTTTCTTCCCTCTACCGACCCCAACAAAAGAGCATTCAACTTTGACCTGCTGCCATCTTCCGTGATCGACCGGATGATCGTGTACAAATCGCCCGCACCGGAGCTCCCCGCCGATTTCGCGGGTGGCGTGGTAAAGGTGTACACCAAAAAGTCCGTTCCCATCCGCAGGCTGGAGATCAGCCTGAATGCGCAATACCGTACCGGCAACAAGTTCTTCGACGATCATGTGCAGGCCGGCAGCGGCAAATACGACTGGCTGGGGTTTGACGACGGTACACGCGCAATGCCGGTGAACATGCCGCGCAATCCCTATGGCATGGTCATCCTGGGAGACGTACCGTCTGTACCCACCGCCTACCTGACCCCCAACGCGGCCATTACGGACGCTTTGCTGGCGCGCAGCGTCCAATCCTGGAACCTGAGCAAAAAATACCACCCGGCAGACCTTCAGGGCGATTTGACCTACTACACTTACGCCAATATCGGCAAGTTAAAGCTGAACAGTGTGACGGTCGGGCGTTATGAAAATCAGCGCAGCTTCTACCGTTCCAACACTGCACGTGGCGCCAATACGTATGCAGACACGGTATTTCCCGCCCTGGGAGTTGACCTTACGCCCCTGCACCGCCCGAACTTCCGCGTGGGGCATGATTCAGTTTATTCTTCCAGCATCAGGCTGGCGGCCATGCAGCACTTCTCGCTGATCATCAACAACAGGAACGAGATCACCGCTATGGGCCTGATGAACCGCAGCACGAAACAGGTGCTGCAGATCAATACCGCGAACGAGTGGTATGCAAGCGAAGCCGCCCAGCTGTTCATCCGGCGCATGGAGAATGCTTACAACACGCAGGACCTTTACATGGGGATGCTCGGCGGTTCACACAAAACCGGCAATGAAAAGCACCTGCTGGAATGGACAGCCAGCTACTCCCGCGGAATCATGAAAGATCCCAACCAGTTTTCCAATGCCTATCATCCCGACGATGCGTCTATAACCGGTGATGTAGCCGGCCTGGGAAAGTTTACGCAGACAGACAAAACGACCTGGCGGTTAAACGCCGGCACGCGTAAAAATACCGTGATCGGGCGGTTTACGGACGGCGAGGGTGATGAAAAACTCTGG
Organism: uncultured Chitinophaga sp.; assembly: GCA_965653435.1. Classification (GTDB taxonomy): domain Bacteria; phylum Bacteroidota; class Bacteroidia; order Chitinophagales; family Chitinophagaceae; genus Chitinophaga. The sequence goes on along the minus strand of CBFHAF010000150.1, from coordinate 2,394 downwards.
CAGGGGAATATCGACTATACACTCACACCGCTGCAGCAAAAGAAAGATTTCCTGCTGCGGGCAGGCGCCTACGCCGAAAGCCGCCGCAAACACTATTTCTACAGTGCGCTGGCTTACAAGAATTTCCCGGAACTGGGCTTCAGCGCCAATCCCTGGGATAATCTCGGCGACAGCCTGTTATACGCCATGCAAACGAGGAATGTACGCATGTACACCGCCGTACAGGAAGTAGGATTAGCAGGTGCACAGACAAATGGATATACTGCCGTCTTCGATAACCTGGCCGGTTACCTGGCCTCCAATATTCCTGTATATTTCCACTGGCCGATGGGCAAACGCCCGATGATGAAACTGGACATCTATGGGGGTTTACGCTTGGAGTATTCCAAACGCATTGTATTGGATACGAAGGGGGAACAATTGCTGAAAGAATTTACAGCCAACTCCGCCGGCCAGCAGGTGCTTGTCGGCACAGCGCCTCCCACGCATCAATATTTCTGGCTGCCTTCCGTCAATGCCACGCTGCACATGAACGATCAATGGCAATTACGCGCGAGCTATGGTAAAACATTGAACAGGCCGGAACTGCGTGAACTGTCTCCATTCGTTACCTATAACCCCTCAGACGGGTTCACCTATATCGGGAAGCCTACGCTGCACGATGCGCGCATCGACAATTACGATCTGCGCCTGGAATGGTATCCCGCCTTGGGAGAAGCCATATCCGCGGGTTTTTACTACAAACATATCAGGCAGCCGATCGAAGAAACGATGGCCAATACCAATACCGGCGTTCCCGGGTTCACGCACAGCAATATGCCGTTTGCGCGCATCTATGGAATAGAGCTGGAGATACGCAAACAGCTGGGGTTCCTCGGCGGCGTATTCGAACATATGGGGCTCATCGTGAATACCTGTTATAATTTCACGGAAGCCAGCAACCAGGCGATGATGGTGGATGCACCGGAGAATCTCAACTACTATCCCGGCGGAGAAACAATAGGCTTCACAGGCGCTGCGCCATGGATACTGAATGCCGGACTTTTTTATGATCACAAGGCCAGCGGCAGCAGAATATCGCTGCAGTACAATGTGCTCGCAGAACGTATCATCACCAATACCTCCGGAGGCAGGGAACCTGAACTGGAGCCCCCGGTCATAGAGCGCAGCAGGCATATGCTCGATCTTTCCGTACTGCAGAAGATCAACAAGCGGATCAGCGTAAGAGTGGCCGCACAAAACCTGCTGAATGCCGCGATCCGTCATTATGTGGACAACGACTTCAATAAAAAGTTCAACACCGACCCGACCTATTTTGAATGGACCATACATAGCCCCATTCGTACGGAGCATAGAAAATACATCCGGGGAGATTATTATATACGCGACTATAAACCGGGCATTTATTATACACTGGGCTTCCAGTTCAACCTGTAAAAGATAACATCATGAAAAGATATATATACCTGTTCATCGCCGTGCTGATGTGCACATTCACGGCCTGCCGGAAGGAAGTGCTGGATGTGCGTGAGTTCGGCAAGGTGACCATCAGCAGCATTTCACCGGCTGCCGGGCCGGCCGGTACTTATGTGGTCGTGCGCGGCCATAATTTCACGCACCTGGTGCAGGATGCAAAAGTGCGCATCAACAACGGCGAGGTACGTATCGTTACCATGTCGCCGGACAGTATGCTGATACAGATACCGGAAGATGCTGTTACCGGGCAACTGGAATTCAGTTTTAACAGGACGAACCCGACCGGGGGCCATAGCTATAGCGGGCAGGTAGATTCGGCTGCCATAGGCCCTGTTTATACGGTGGACGCTTCTGTTATCCCTTTGCCGATGCTCATGGAAGTATTACCTCCACGGGGGAGGCCCGGCGCGGAGATCACCATCAACGGGTATAATTTCACGGAGGGACAATGCAAGGTGCTTTTCGGCGAAAAGGAAGGCACCGTCACAGCGATCACTTCCACTTCGGTAACGGTGAAAGTACCCGCTTCAGAGCCGGGCATGGTACCGCTTGTGATACAGCAGGGCGCATATACCGTGCAGGCAGGAAACTTTGAAATAGAGGAAGTACCCAAGGGTGTAAAGGAGATCTTCTGGTCCACATACGGCAAGATCTACAAGGCAGTCATGGATGAAAACGGCAATCCGGTTATAACGATCGTATATGACGAATCCGACAACGCAGGCATTTATGCCAACGGGCTAAAAGTTGATCAAAAGAACGGGCGCCTGTACTGGCTGGACTTCAGTAAAGTTTACTATGGCAGCACAGATGGCACCGCACCGCCCACGCTCGTTTACACGGCACCGGAAACTTCCATGCTGGTAGATATCGCTTTTGACAGCCAGGACAGGTTATATGTAACGGTGGGAGATCTTA